>DATIVM010000444.1:0-8315 GCA_035465975.1 Usitatibacter sp. | reverse complement strand
CCCGAGATCTTGCGTCCGACCGCGTACACGGCCGCTTCCACGCGCGAGGTCAGGTTGAGCTTCGAGAGGATGTGGCGGACGTGGAGCTTCACGGTGTCGTGGCTGATGTCGAGGGCGCGCGCGATGCTCTTGTTGCTCATGCCCTGGGCGATGTAGCCGAGGATCTCCAGCTCGCGCTCGGTGAGGGAACGTCCCGCGGGCTCCCGGCCGGCGGGACCGCCGAAGAGCATCGAGAGCTTGTTCGCCATCGCCGGCGCCACGACCAGCTCGCCGCGCAGCGCGCGCCGGATGGAATCGACGACGTCCTCCGGGTCCATGTCCTTGAGGAGGTAGCCGCGCACGCCGGCGCGCATCGCGTTCGCGAGATCTTCCTGCGAGTCGCACATGGTGAGGATCAGCACCGGGGTGTCGAGGCCCTCGGCGCGGAAGCGCTTGAGCAGCGTGAACCCGTGCATCGCCGGCATGCGCAGGTCCATGATCGCGAGATCCGGCTTCAGCTCCCGAAGGAGCCGCACCGCGGCCTCCGGCTCCGCGGTGGCGCCGACCACGCGGATTCCCGCCCGGTGCTCGAGGAGCTCGGCGAGGCCGCGGCGGCACAGCCCGTGGTCGTCGATGAGGACTACGCGATCTGCAGGTGGACTCATGGCTTCAGGTCCCGGAGGAGGGAGGTGCGGGCATCGACAGGCGCACGCGCGTGCCCTTGCGCGGGAGGCTGCGGATCGTGAGCTCGCCCCCGATGTGCTGCGCGCGCTCGCGCATGATCTCCAGCCCGTAGTGGCCGGCTTCGCCGCCGCCCGCGGCCCGTCGCACGCCGTGGCCGTCGTCCTCGACGTCGACCACGAGCTTCGCGCCGCGCCGCTCGACGCGCACCACGGCGCGCCCGGCGCCCGCGTGCTTCACGACGTTCGCGAGCGCTTCCTGGACGATGCGATACACCTGGACCTCCTGCTCCGGCGCCAGCCGCACGTCGGCCGCGCGGTTGTCGAAGGTGAGGCGAACCCCGGTGCGTTCCTCGAAGCTGCGGGCCATCGATTCGAGGGCGCGGACGAGCCCCTGGTCGATGCCGCTGCGGAAATGGGTGATGAGCTCGCGCAGCCGCGAATGCGCCTCGCCCATCGCGGCGCTCACGTCGTCGAAGTACTTGAGCGCGCGCACCCGCTCGCCGTCGGCGACGGCGTCGTGCAGCAGCGTCATGCGCATGCGCATGAAGGCGAGGCCCTGGGCGAGCGAATCGTGGACCTCGCTCGCGAGCATCTGGCGCTCCGCGACGAGCGAGGAGCGCAGCCGCTCCTCCTCGAGGAAGGCGTTCTCGATCGCGAGGTCGAGCATGTCGCTCACCGGCTGCAGGAGCCGCGAGAGGTCCTCGCCGGCGGGGGCGCCGGCCGCGAAGAACAGGTTGAAGACGCCGATCGCGCGGCCGCGGCAGTGCAGGGGCAACGCGAGGGCCGGACCCGCGGCGGTGTCGGCGATGAAGGCGCCGGCGCGGCCGATGCACGATGCGGCGCGCGGGTCGACCTGCAGGCAGTTCTCCTGGAGCGCCAGGCCGCAGATGCCGCAATCGGGGGCCACGGAGCGCTCGCGCGCGACCCAATCGGCGGGAAGCCCGATGGAAGCGATGAGGCGCATCTGCCCGCTCGACTCGTCCACCAGCCGCACCGCGCCGCCGCGCGCCCCGGTGAGGGTCACGATCGCCCGCGCCGCGCGCCCGAGCAACGCGTGCAGCGATGCGTTGGCCGCGAAGCCGCTCCCGCGCGCCGGCGCGGGACGCTCCTCAGTGCCGTGAACGATTCTCAGTTGCTGGCTCAAGGGCTCGTTTCCTCCTCCGAGGAAGGACCCGCGGAGGTCCGCGATCGGCCCCCGTTCTTGGCACTGCTTATCCGTCGGATTGTACGGATGCAGTTGGGGCTTTTGTTGCGTGGAGTCAAGTCCTCCCCCATGTGGGTAGGTGGGCTTCCTCCACGCGGTAATAGACGGGGCGGGGGGCGGCCGCGCGTAATAGGGTCGCCATGGCATTGGTCAGACCCCACGGAAGCGGAGCGCTCAAGCCGCTCCTCCTCTCCGGCGCGGAGGCCGCCGCCGAGCGCAGACGCGCGGCGGGGCTCGCGCGCATCACCGTCTCCTCGCGCGAGCGCGGCGACCTGGTGATGATGGGTATCGGCGGATTTACGCCGCTCGAAGGCTTCATGACGCGCGCGGACTGGGAAGGGGTCTGCGACGGATACCGGACTGCGAGCGGCCTTTTCTGGCCGATCCCGATCACGCTGTCCACCGATCCGGCGAGCGCCGCCTCGATCGCGGTGGGCTCGGACATCGCGCTCGCGGATCCCGAGGGCGGGGAGATCCTCGCCACGATGCGCGTCACGGAGAAATACGGGATCGACAAGGCGCACGAGTGCGCGTCGGTCTTCCGCACCACCGACCCCGAGCACCCGGGCGTGAAGATGGTGATGGCGCAGGGCGAGGTGAACCTCGCCGGCCCCGTGAAGGTGCTCTCCGACGGCGGGTTCAAGGCGAAGTACGGCGCGCTCTTCATGACGCCCGCGCAGACCCGTGCCGCCTTCGAGGCGCTCGGCTGGTCGAAGGTGGCGGCGTTCCAGACGCGCAACCCCATGCACCGCTCGCACGAGTACCTCGCGAAGGTCGCGATCGAGGTGTGCGACGGCGTGCTGATCCATTCGCTGCTCGGCAACCTCAAGCCCGGCGACATCCCAGCCGACGTGCGCGCGAAGGCGATCTCGACGCTCACCGAGAAATACTTCGTCCCGAAGACCATCGTGCAGGCGGGCTACCCGCTCGACATGCGCTACGCCGGGCCGCGCGAGGCGCTGCTGCACGCGCTCTTCCGCCAGAACTACGGCTGCTCGCACCAGATCGTCGGCCGCGACCACGCGGGCGTCGGGAGCTACTACGGCCCGTTCGACGCGCACCGCATCTTCGACGAGATCCCGCCGGGCTCGCTCGAGACGCAGCCGCTCAAGATCGACTGGACCTTCTGGTGCTACACGTGCGGCGGCATGGCCTCGGCGCGCACCTGCCCGCACGACGACAAGGACCGGTTGCTGGTGTCGGGCACCAAGCTGCGCAAGTGGCTCTCGGAAGGGGCGCCCGTGCCCGCCGAGTTCAGCCGGCCCGAGGTGCTCGAGATCCTGCGCGAGTACTACGCCGGACTCGAGGAGAAAGTGGAAGTGAAGCTCGCGGGCCACTCGGCGCGCTGAAGCCCCACCGATTTCGAAACGAACCCCAGGAAGGAGCGAAACATGCCCACCTACGTGCGTACCGACAAGTGCGACGGCTGCAAGGGCCAGGACAAGACCGCGTGCATGTACATCTGCCCGCACGACCTGATGATGCTCGACAAGGACGGCTCGAAGACCGGGCATCCCATGAAGGCCTACAACCAGGAGCCCGAGCAGTGCTGGGAGTGCTACTCCTGCGTGAAGATCTGCCCGCAGAACGCGATCGAGGTGCGCCACTACGCGGACATCGTTCCCCTCGGCGGCTCGGTGCAGCCGATGCGCGGCAGCGACGCGATCATGTGGACCATCCGGTTCCGCAACGGGACGCTCAAGCGCTTCAAGTTCCCGATCCGCACCACCGCCGAGGGCTCCATCGATCCGTACGGCGGCAAGCCCCTGCCGAAGATCGCGGAGATCGACCAGCCCGGCTTCTTCACCAAGGCCGTTTCCGGCGGCTTCCGGCCCGGACGCGACGGCGAGCTCATCCGCCGCAAATAGAACCAGCGAAACGAGGTGAACGTCATGACACAAGGAACCTTCGAGAGCCCGCGCATCGTCCAGGAAGAGATCGACATCCTGCTGATCGGCGGCGGCATGGCCTGCTGCGGCGCCGGCTACGAGATCATGCGCTGGGCCGAGGCGCTCAAGGCCGAGACCGGCCACGAGCTCAAGATCCGCCTGGTGGACAAGGCGGCGATGGACCGCTCGGGCGCGGTGGCGCAGGGGCTGTCGGCCATCAACACGTACATCGGGAGCGAGCAGGACCCGGCCGACTACGCGCGCATGGTCTCCAACGACCTCATGGGCATCACGCGCGACGACCTCGCCTACGACCTCGGGCGCAACGTCGACGACTCCGTGCACCTCTTCGAGGAGTGGGGCCTGCCGATCTGGAAGACCGACGCCGACGGCGTGCGCCACGACGGCGCGGAATCGCAGCGCGAAGGCCTGCCGGCGTTGAAGGACGGCGGCAAGCCCGTGCGCTCGGGCAAGTGGCAGATCATGATCAACGGCGAGTCCTACAAGTGGATCGTCGCCGAGGCGGCGAAGAAGGCGCTGGGCCTGGACCGCATCCAGGAGCGCATCTTCATCGTGAAGCTCGTGAACGACAAGAACGATCCGAGCCGCATCGCGGGCGCGGTCGGATTCTCCGTGCGCGAGAACACCATCTACGTCTACAAGGCGAAGGCGATCCTGCTCGCCGCGGGCGGCTGCGTGAACCTCTTCCGGCCGCGCTCGGTGGGCGAGGGCACCGGCCGCGCGTGGTATCCGGTGTGGAACGCGGGCAGCACGTACGCGATGGCCGCCGAGGCCGGCGCCGAGATGACGATGATGGAGAACCGCTTCGTGCCGGCGCGCTTCAAGGACGGCTACGGGCCGGTGGGCGCGTGGTTCCTGCTCTTCAAGGCCAAGGCGACCAACGCCTACGGCGAGGACTACATGACGAAGAACAAGGCGCTGCTGGACGACTACCCGCCCTACGGGCAGGCCGCCGTCCCCGCCTCGTGCCTGCGCAACCACCTCATGCTGAAGGAGATGAAGGAAGGGCGCGGGCCGATCTACATGGACACGGTGTCCGCGCTCGCGAAGCTGCGCGAGACGCTCTCGCCGAAGGAAGTGAAGCACCTCGAGGCCGAGGCGTGGGAAGACTTCCTCGACATGTGCATCGGCCAGTGCGGCATCTGGGTGGGCGAGAACGTGGAGCCCGAGAAGAAGAACTCCGAGCTCATCCCGACCGAGCCGTACCTGCTCGGCTCGCATTCGGGCTGCTGCGGCATCTGGGTCTCGGGCCCGACGGACGTGGGCGCGCCCACGGCGGCCGAGGCCGAGCTCGACGGCGTCCCCGCGCACCTGCCGCGCGGCTGGAACTGGGGCTATCGCTCGATGACCACGGTGAAGGGTTTGTTCACGGCGGGCGACGGCGTGGGCGCCTCGGGGCACAAGTTCTCCTCCGGATCGCACGCCGAGGGGCGCCTCGCGGCCAAGGCGATGGTGAAGTTCGCCTGGGACAACAAGGACTGGAAGCCCGAGCTCGACACCGCGCCCGAGCAGCTCGCCGAGGAGATCTACAAGCCGGTGAGGAACTACCTCGAGCACAAGGATTACACGACGGCGATCGACATCAACCCGCACTACATCACGCCCAAGATGCTGCAGTTCCGCCTGCAGAAGATCATGGACGAGTACGTCGCGGGCTGCGCCACGTACTACAACACGAACAACGTGCTGCTCGGCATCGCCGAGGAGAAGCTCGCGATGCTCAAGGAGGACGCGGCGAAGATGCGCGCCAAGGACCTCCATGAGCTGCTGCGGGCGTGGGAGAACTACCACCGCATCCTCACGGCCGAGGCGCACATGAAGCACATCCAGTTCCGCGAGGAGTCGCGCTACCCGGGCTTCTACTACCGCACCGACAAGAACTTCGTCGACGAGAAGAATTGGCACTGCTTCGTGAACTCGATCTACGACCGCAAGACCCACCAGTGGACCGTGTTCAAGCGCCGCCACGTGGACCTGGTGGACAAGTCGAAGCTCTTCAAGACCGCGCCCGCCGCCGCGCCCGCGGCGCAGAAGGTCGGCGCGACGGCGGACTGAGGATCCGCGCGTGAGCCCTCCTCCCGGCGCCCCGCCGAGCGGTCCGGTCGTCCCGGAAACGTTCGGCGGGGACCGGGAGATCCGCTTCCGGTGCCGCAAGGGCATCGCGTGCTGGAACGCGTGCTGCTCGAACATCGACATCACGCTCACGCCCTACGACGTGGTGCGGCTCAAGCGCCGGCTGGGGCTCGACTCGGCCGAGCTCCTGCGCCGGCACACGTTCCCCTACGAGATGGAGAAGGACGGGCTTCCCGGGGTGAAGCTCAAGCCCGTGGAGGGCGGCACGGCCTGCCCGTTCATGCGCCCCGAGGGCTGCGCCGTCTACGAGGACCGGCCCACCGCGTGCCGCTACTACCCGGTGGCGCTCCTCGCGATGAGGAAGCAGGGCGAGGGCACGGACCGCGATTCGTATGCGTTGGTGAAGGAGGCCCACTGCCTCGGCCACCAGGAGCCGCGCACGATCACCGTCGACGACTACCGGCGCGAGCAGGGGCTCGCCGAGTACGACGCGCTCGCGCGCGGCTGGCGCCAGCTCGTGCTGAAGAAGCTCTCCTCCGGCCCCACGGTGGGCAAGCCCTCGCGGCGGAGCCTCGAGCTCTTCTTCACCGCCTGCTACGACCTGGACCGCTTTCGCGTCTTCGTCGCGAGCGATGCTTTCGCGGAGCTCTACGAGGTGCCGGGCGAGGAGATGCGGCGCGTGCTCGCCGACGATACCGAGCTCATGCTCTTCGCGTTCCGGTTCCTGCGGCAGGTGATGTTCGGCGAGGCGACGATCCCGATGCGCGCCGCGGCCGTCGCAGCGCGGCGCGAGCGCGCGCGCGAACGTGCGCTCGAGCGCGAGCGCCTGGCGGCGGAGCAGTACGCCGCCGAGACCGGCGAGGAGCGGATCGACGATTGAGCCGCGCTCGCGGCGACCCCTTCCAGCGTGGCGCGGCGCCCTTAAGCGGCGCTTAAGAAGGCCGGCGGCGGCGGAAAAATTCCGCCGGAACTCGCCCGCCCTCGCTTCGTTCCAAAAGCATGATGGAACGAATGGAGGTTTGCCATGAGCACGAAACGTTGGCAGGACTGGGTGATGCTGATCTTCGGCATCTGGCTTTTCGTCGCGCCGTTCTGGATGGGCGGCTACGAGTCCACGGGCAGCGTGGCGGCGCGCAACTCCTACGTGCTCGGGGTGCTGGTGTTCGCGTTCGGCTGGGCCGCGCTCGCCACCGCGAAGCGCTGGGAGGAGTGGGTCGAGCTCGCGCTCGGCGTCTGGCTGGTGATCTCCCCGTTCCTCCTCGGCTTCTGGGCAACGGAGCACCGCGCGGGCTGGAACCAGCTGATCCTCGGCATCCTGATCGGGCTCGACGCGATCTGGGCGCTTTCCGCGGCGCGTCCCTCGCTGCCGCAGCCGACCGCCTGACGCGAGCGAAGTTCGGCTACCAACCGCCTTTGCGGACCCATTCCTCGAGCATGGGAATGCGGTCCACGCCCCAGAACGGCTCGCCGTCCGCGATGAAGAACGGCGAGCCGAACACCCCGGCGGCGATCGCCGAATCGACTTCGCCCTTCACGCGCTCCTTGAGCCGCGGATCCTCGATCGCCGCGCCGAGCGCTTTCGCGTCCAAGCCCGCTTCCTGCGCCACCTGGAGCGTGGTCGCGGCGTCGCCGATGTCGCGGTTGTCGACGAAATAGGCGCGGTAGAGCGCCTTCGCGAGCGCCCGCGCCGCGCGCGGGTCGCGCTCGTCGGTCGCGTAGAAGGCGCGGCATGCGGCGACGGTGCCGATCGGAAAGCGCTCCGGATGCCGATAGTCCACCTGGTGCATGCGCGCCGTGCGGGCGAAATCGCGCTTCGCGTAATCGCCCTTCAGCGGCACGTTGGTGAGCGGCGCCTGCCCGGTGATCCTGAAGATCGGGCCGAGCAGGATCGGGCGCCAGCGCAGCGCCCGGCCGAGCCTCTCCTCGAGCTCCTCGGCGACCTGCGCGGCGATGTAGCCGTAGGGCGAGGAAAACTCGAAGTAGAAGTCGATCGGGGCCGCGGCGCTCATGGGCTCGGCTGGCTCTCCGACGAGCCGGGACGCGTCTCCACGAGCTGCAGCGGCTCGCTCTCGGCCGGGGCGCCGCCGCGACGCCGGCGCGGACGCGAGCGGCGCGGAAGCTCCTCTTCCTCCGATGCGAGGGCCGCGGCCTCGACCTGCGTCTCGACGAGCTCCAGGGGCGCCTGCACGCTCTCGCCGGCCCCTTCCGCCGAACGGCGGCGGCGTTGCGGACGATGGTGCGCCTCGGCCTCGGCTTCTTCGTGCTGGCTCACGGCGTGGAATTCCACGTGCGCGGGCCGCGGCGCGGCGGCCGGAGCGGGCTCCATCTGCGGAAGGGTTGCCTGTACGGGTTCCTCGCGACGCGGCTCTTCGTGGCGCGGCTCTTCGTGGCGTGTTTCCGCGGCGCGCGCGGGCTCGCCACGCGGCTCCTCTTGCGGTTGCTCCTCGCGGTATGACGGGGGCTGCA
>DATIVM010000443.1:0-7986 GCA_035465975.1 Usitatibacter sp. | reverse complement strand
TGCTCGATCGGGTTGTTCACGTCGGAATCGATGTGGCCGCCCACAAGTTGCGAGGAGATCTCGCCGCCGCCCTTGTAGGGGATGAACGTGAAGCGCACGCCCGCCGCCTTGTCGAGCATGGCGGTGACGATCTCGTCCTCGCGCTTGGATCCGGCGCCGCCCATCTTGAAGGTGTCCGGCTTCGCCTTCACCGCCTGCAGGTAATCGGGCGCGCTCTTGTAGGGCGACTTGGCGTTCACCCACAGCACGAACTCGTCGAGGGCCATGAGGGCCACCGGCGTGGTGTCGCGCCAGTTGAAGGGCAGCCTGGTCGAGAGCGGGACGCTGTAGAGGTTCGAGAGCACGATGGCGATCTTGTGCGGGTCGCCTTTGCTGTTCTTGAGGTCCATGAAGGTCTGCCCGCCGCCGCCGCCGTTCTCGATCACGACGACGAGCGGCTCCTTCGAGAGATGGTGCTTGGCGACGATCCCCTGGATGAGCCGCGCCATCTGGTCGGCGCCGCCCCCCGCGCCGCCGCTCACCAGGAACGTGATCGGCTTCGAGGGCTCCCAGCCCGCGGAAGCCGCCATGCTCGCGCACAGCAGCCCCGCGGCCATCCACGCGGCCCGGCTCCTGAGGCCGGACCAAAGGCGATTCGCGATCCTCGCTTCCATCTCTTCTCCTCCTCGGTTGGGCGGCGGGCCTTCAGGCAGCGACCTTCTCCTTCAGCACGCCGCATTCGATCAGCAACTTGCGCAGCACCCGGTAGTCCGCCTCCGGCAGCCGCTGGAGCGGCAGACGGGGCGGTCCGAGCGGTTTGTCCAGGATCTCGGCCGCGGCCTTCACCGACCGGCACAGGCTCTTCTCCGCGTAGAAATCGCAGAGCGGGAGCATGCGGTTGAAGGCCTTGCGCGCCTTGTCCAGGTTCTTGTGCACCACGGCCTGCTCGAAGACCTCGACGCAGAGCGCGGGAATGGTGTTGGCGATGCCCGTGGTCCAGCCGTTCGCGCCGACGGCGAATGCGGCGAGGCCCAGGGACTGGTGGCCGATGGACACGCTCATGCGGCCCTCGGTGAGCTGCAGGATGTTCTGCACCCGGCGGATGTCGCCCGAGCTCTCCTTCACCGCCTTGAAGTGCGGGAACTCCTTGAAGAGCCGCGCGATGAAGCGCGGCGACATGTCGATCTTCGTGGTCCCCGGGTTGTTGTAGACCATCACCGGGATGTCGACGGCGCGCGCGATGGCGGCGTAGTGGTCGAAGAGCTCGGCCTCGGTCGGAAGCCAGTACGACTGCGGGTTGACGATGATCGCGTCGGCGCCCGCCTTCTGCGCCTGCCTGCTCAGCGCGACGGCGACCTTGGTGGAGATCGCGGCGGTCCCGATCACCGCCGGCACGCGCTTGCGGACCGCATCCACCGTCGCCTCGGCGACCTGCGCGCGCTCGCTTTCGGTGAGCAGCGCGAACTCGCCGGTGCTGCCGAGCGCGGTGATGCCGTGCACCCGGCCCTTCGTGATGAGCTCGTCGACGTGCGAGGCGAGGCGCTTCGTGTCGACCTGGTCCTTTTCGGTGAGGGGCGTGGCGAGGAATGGGTAAACACCGGTGAACAGGGGCATTGCGGGCATCTTCGTCTCTCCTTCGTGGGGGCGGGGGATAGCCTTGCCTGGGCCCGGGGCGGCCGCGTCCTCGGCTAGCTGGTATACCAAATACCGTATACCATATGGGACGGAAATGGAAGCGCCCTTTTTTTCCCGACACGCCCCGTGAACCGCACTGCCGATCGAAGCGAAACCGCGCCCGGCGAGACCGCCGCGCCCTGGGTCCCCATCGTCCGCCCCGCCCTGCAGGAGGAGATCGTCGTCCGGATCCGCCAGATGATCGAGGACGGCCTGCTCCTTCCCGGCAGCCGCATCCCCGAGCGGCAGCTCTGCGCCCAGCTCGGCGTCTCGCGCACGCCGCTGCGCGAGGCCTTCCGCATCCTCGCCTCCCAGGGCCTGCTCGAGCTCACGCCGCGCCGCGGCGCGACCGTGAAGAAGCTGCAGGCCGACGAGATCAACCACATGTTCCAGGTGCTGGAGGTGCTGGAGGCGCTCGCGGGCGAGCTCGCCTGCGGCGTGATGTCGGACGGGGAGCTCCGCCGGATCGAGGAGCTGCACGAACGCATGATGGCCGCCTACCGCCGGCGCGACCGGCGCCGCTTCTTCGAGATCAACCAGCTGATCCACGAGAGCATCGTCGCCGCCTCGGGCAACCCCGTGCTGGAGCGCGTGTACGAGGGCCTCAACGGCCTCGCGCGCCGCATCCGCTACCTGCCGCAGATCACGGAAACGCAGTGGCGCGTGGCCGCGCAGGAGCACGAGGCCATCATGAAGGCGCTGAAGGCGCGGAACCGGCAGGCGCTCGGCCGCGTGCTACGCACGCACCTTCGCACCAAGCGCGAGCGTGTGAAGGGCCTGCTCGCGGGCTGATGCGGCGATGTCGTCGGTCGCGCCCCCGTATGCGCCCGAGAGGACGGCTGTCGCGATCCGCCACGTCGCGTTCGAGGACCTGGGCTCGCTCGAGCCGGCGCTGCGCGCGCACGGCTACTCGATCCGGTACGCCGAGGCGGGGCTGGATTCGCCGGACGAGATCGGCGCGGACGCGGACCTCCTCGTCGTGCTGGGCGGCCCCATCGCGGTTTACGAAGCCCTCGCGTACCCGTTCCTCGAGCGGGAGATCGCGCTGCTGCGCGAACGCCTCGCAGGCGACCGCCCGACGCTGGGCATCTGTCTGGGCGCGCAGCTGATGGCGGCCGCGCTCGGTGCCGAGGTCCGGCCGGGCGGCCGCAAAGAGATCGGCTGGGCACCCATCCGGCTCGACGAAGCGGGGCGCCGCTCGGCGCTCGCCTCCCTG
This sequence comes from Usitatibacter sp., assembly GCA_035465975.1. Taxonomy (GTDB): domain Bacteria; phylum Pseudomonadota; class Gammaproteobacteria; order Burkholderiales; family Usitatibacteraceae; genus Usitatibacter. The sequence goes on along the minus strand of DATIVM010000443.1, from coordinate 5,117 downwards.
GATGGAGTCGCCGTGCTGCATTGGCATGGCGATACGTTCGCGACGCCTCGGGGGGCGACCCTGCTCGCCTCCACGCCGGTCTACGAGAACCAGGCCTTTTCATACGGCCGCAACGCGCTGGCGCTCCAGTTCCACGCGGAAGCCCGGGCGCGCGACCTGGAGCGGTGGTATATCGGGCACGCGTGCGAGCTCGCTGCGGCGGGCCTCGACGTGGCGCGCCTGCGGGCGGACGCCGCGCGGCACTCCGCGTCGCTCGAGGATCGGGCCGCCAAGCTCTGGTCGGCGTGGCTTTCGGCGCTTCGCTGACGCCTATCCCGGCGCGAGCCGGTAGGACCCGAGCTCGTCCTCGTCGAGCTGCGAAAGGAGCTGCGTCTCCCAGGCGAGGTAGCGCCGCGCGGCGTCCTTGTTGCCGTCGTGGCGGTCGTGGACGAAGAAGAGGTAGTCGATGCACTCCTCGTCGGGCGGGCGATCCGGCGTCGATTCCACCGGATTCCCCGCCGATCGCCATGCCGCGAATCCGCCGTCGAGCAAGGCGATGGAGCCGACGCCCGCGCGCGCGAGATCGAGCGCCGCGATGCGCGCGAGCGCCGGCTCGTCGGCGACCAGCACGACCGGCCGGCCGGCCGCACGGCGCGCGACCTCGCCGAGGCGCGGACGGATCGACCACGCGCTTCCCGGGATGTGCGCCTTCCGGTAGGCCATGCTGGAGCGCACCTCGATCACCTGGACGCCGCCCGACGCGATCGCGGCACGCAGCGCGTCGACCGATATCGCATCGACCTCGGGGAGCGCCGCCCGCTCCATGGGCGCGCGCAGCTTCGAGGCCGTGCCCTCGCGCAGCACGCTCGCATCATGTCCCATGCGCGCGAGCCAGCTCGCGACGACCGGCGCGCGCACGCCCTCGCCATCGACGAGCAGCAGGCGGGCGTTGCGCACCGCCACCCACTGGTCGGTGGCCTGGATGAGCTGCCCGCCGGGCGCGTGCACCGCGCCGGGCACGCTCCCCGCGGCGAACTCCTCGGCGGTGCGCACGTCGAGCAGGTAGGTGGTGCGCGATTCGTCGCCGAGCCACGCGGCGGCCTCGGCGTCCTCGATCCAGCGCACGCCGTTGCGCCCGGCGAGCGCGCGGGCACGGGCGCGCGCCTCGGAGAGGTCCGCCTCGCGCGCGATCTCCGGATAGCCGCGCGTCGCGCCGTGCTCGAGCTCGAGGTCGGCGAGGTACCAGCCCTGCGTCCCGTTCTCGAGGGCGTACACGGGATTGGGGATGCCGAGGTCGATCAGGGTCTGCGCGCCGATGATGCTGCGCGTACGCCCCGCGCAGTTCACGCCGATCGTCGTGAACTGCGCGGGGCGTACGCGCAGTTCACGACGATCGGCGTGCGCGGATCGGGCACCATCGCGCGCACGCGATATGCGAGCTCGCCGTTGGGGCAGCAGCGCGCGCCGGGAATGCTCATCTTGCGGAACTCCGCAAGCGGACGGCCATCGATCACGGCCACTTCGCGGCCCGCGCGGCGCATCTGCACGAGGTCGGCCGCCGAGATGCGGGGCGTGCGGCACGCGTGCTCGACGAGCTCGCCGAACGTCTTGCTCGGCACGTTGACGCCCTTGAAGAGGCGAAAGCCGGAGCGCTCCCATCCGCGCGTCCCCGCCTCCAGCACGTGCACGCTCGAGTAGCCGAGCTCCTCGAGGCGCCCGGCCGCGCGCTGCGCCACTCCCGACTCGCCGTCGTCGTACGCGACGATGCGCGTTCCCTTGCGCGGCAGCATGCGCGGCGCGTCGAGCTCGAGCCGGCCGTAGGGGAACGGCACGGCGAAGAAGAGGTGCGACTCGCCGTACTCGCCCGGCTCGCGCACGTCGAGGAGCGCGAGCTCGCGGCCGTCGGCGAGCCACGCCTTGAGCGTACGGGCCTCGACGTTCCCCGTCATCGCGCGGGCCACGCTGCGCGCGCCGGTGATATAAATAGCGTCCCCAGGCGCGCGGGAGTTTCCATGGCGAGAAGGCTCATCGGTTCGGGTTCGACGTTCGAGGCGGAGATCGGCTATTCGCGCGCGGTGGTGGACGGGGACTGGGTGTTCGTGTCCGGCACGACGGGCTTCGACTACGAGAGGATGGCGATCCCCGAGGGCGTCGTCGCCCAGTGCGAGCAGGCGCTGCGCAACATCGAGGCGGCGCTCGCGCAGGCGGGCGCGAGCCTCGCCGACGTCGTGCGCGTCACGTACGTGCTGCCCGATGCGCGCGACTTCCAGCCGTGCTGGCCGGTGCTGCGGAAGTATTTCGGCGAGGCGCGCCCGGCGGCGATGATGATCTCGGCCGGCCTCCTCGATCCGCGCATGAAGATCGAGATCGAGGTCACGGCGCGGATCGCCGCGTCTGCACGCCGATCCCCATGATCGCGCAGGTGCCGTCCTCGAGGTCGTAGGCGACGCGGCGGTCGAGCGTCTCGAGCGCGCGGCCGTAGAGGTGCAGGTGGCGGATCACCTGCCCCGGCGGGATCCGCACGGCGTGGATGTCCTCGGGCATCAGCGCGATGCCGCGCCCGGGCTCGACCCTCACCGTGTCCGCCTCCTCGAGCCTCGCCGGACCGGGCACGCCGCCCTCGTCCAGCCGGCGATAGACGCGGTTCTCCTCGGTGCCGGCGACCGCCGCGATGCACGCCCACGTGGTGTGGTTGTGGGGCACGATCTTCTTCCCGGGACGCATCACGTTGAGGTAGAGCGCGAACGAGCGGTCGGGATCCTCGCGCACGAGATAGCGCGCCTGGAGCTCCCCGCCCTCCGGCGCGGGGAAGGATTCCTCGCCCCACAGCTCGCGCTGCGCCGCGAGCCGCTCGAGCGTCGCGAGGATTTGCGCGAGCGCATCGCGGTTCTCGCCCTTGGTGCGCGCGATCTCCTTGATGCGTGCGATCGCGCGGCCGACCTCGGCCTCGCGCACGGCGGCGATCGATGCGGTGGCGCCCATTCGCGGCTCCCTCGTGCGGAAAGAAGGAATCTTCGCACAAAGCGGCGCCCGGGCACCTCACGCAAAGGACGGCGCCGACTCGCGCGCGATGTAGCGCTGGGCGATCGCCGCGCCGGCGAGCTCGCCGAGGCCGCCCAGCGCGAGCGCCGGCCGCAGCCCGGACAGGAAATCGCGCGCGGCGCCGGCCTGGCCTGCGAAATGCGCGAAGACGGCCCCGAGGATCGCGATGCCGAGCGTTGCCCCGACCATCCGCGCGGTGTTGAGAAGGCCCGAGGCGGTGCCGCTGCGCTCGTGCGGCACGCTCGCCACGGCGACGCTGTTCACGGGCGCCGTATTGAGCCCGAGGCCCACGCCGACGATCGCGAGCGCCGCGGCGAGAAGCGCGTGCGGGGTGCCGGCGCCCGCGAAGGCGCACAGCAGCTCGCCGGTCCCCATCGCCGCCATGCCCGCCGTCATCGTGGCGCGCGACCCGATCGCGTGGACGATGCGGCCGTTCCAGCGCGAGACGGCGACGAACGCCACGGAAAGCGGAAGCAGGCGCGCGCCCGCCATGAGCAGGGAGTCGCCGCGCACGATCTGGAAATAGAGCGGCATGAGGAAGAGCAGCGCGTACATGCCGAACGTCATGAGGCCCGCGGCCGCGAGCGCCGCGGAGAAAGGGCGCGAGCCGAAGAGCTCGAAGGGCACGAGCCCGCGCGGGTTGCCGCGCTCGAGGAACGCGAAGGCGAGCGCCGCGGCGGCGGCGAGCGCGCCCATCGCGAGCACCGGCGTCGAGAACCACCCGAGGTGGGCGCCCTCGATCGCCACGAACGCGAGGCCGCCGAGCGCCGCCACCGCCGCGACCTGCCCCGGCAGGTCCAGCGTGCGCCCCGCGGGGCTCGCGCTCTCCTCGACCGCGGTGCGCGCGAGGAACCAGGCCGCGGCGCACAGGGGCAGGACCAGGTAGAAGATGCTCCGCCAGCCGAGCGCGTCGACGAGCAGGCCGCCCAGCGTGGGCCCGACGATGAACGCGAGCCCGTTGCAGCTCGCCCAGATGCCGAGCGCGTGCTGGCGCGAGCGCGGCTCGGGATATGCGACCGCGAGCAGCACGAGCGACATGGGCAGCTCGAGCGCCGCGCCGATGCCGCTCAGCGCGCGGCCCGCGAGCAGCACGCCGGTGCCCGGCGCGACCGCGCAGGCGATGCTGCCGATCGCGAAGAGCACGATGCCGCAAGCGAACACGCGCCGCCGGCCGTACAGGTCGCCGAGCGCCCCGCCGGTGAGGAGCAGCGCCGAATACGCGAGGTTGTAGGCGTCGATCATCCACTGCATGCCGCTCACGGTGGAGCCGAGGTCCGCGCCGATGCGCCTCACCGAGAGGCTCACGACTGACGTATCGATCTGCGCGATGAGTACGCCGAGCGAGGCGGCGAGCAGCACCAATGGGGGCCGCGTCGCGGCGCGGGATGGAAGGGTGGTGGCAGGGTTCATGGGGCCATCGTACCGAGCGGGGGTGGCGAGACGCTTCGGCCCGCGCCGCAGCGTCGCGCGGCCGCGCTGGGATACGATGGATCCATGCCCCGCACCCCCCACGTCGAGCCCCGCTTCGCCCGCGTCGCCGCCTCCATCGGCGATCCGACGCGCGCCCGCATGCTCGCCGCGCTGCTCACGGGGACGCACCTTCCCGCGGGCGAGATCGCGCGCGCGGCGGGCGTGGGCGCCTCGACGGCGAGCGAGCATCTCGCGAAGCTGGTGCACGAGGGTCTCGTCACGGTGGAAGCGCGCGGGCGGCATCGCTATTACCGCGTGGCCGATGCGGACGTGGCGCGAGCGCTGGAAGCGCTCTCGCTCGTCGCCGAGCGCGGCGCGGCCGGCGGCAAGTGGCTCCACGAGCCGTACCGCTCGCTCAAGCACGCGCGCACCTGCTATCGGCACCTCGCGGGCGAGCTCGGCGTGCGCGTGCTCGAATCGCTCCTCGGCCGCAAGCGGCTGGTCGCGATCGAGCGCGGCTACGCGCTCACGCCGGCGGGGCGGAGCTGGCTGGGCGAGATCGGCCTGAACGGGGCGGCCGCGCTGCGCGGCGAGCGCTACGCCTATCCCTGCCTGGACTGGTCGGAACGCCGCGACCACATGGCCGGCCGCCTCGCCACGGCGTTGCTCGACCACTTCATGGCCCG
>DATIVM010000442.1:0-9810 GCA_035465975.1 Usitatibacter sp. | reverse complement strand
TTCATCCCGCTGGGCGCGGCGCTCTCGGGCCTGCTCATCGAGCGGCTCGGGGCGCTGCAGGCGGTCGTGGCATTCGAGGCGCTGCTCGTGCTGCTCGCAGCCGCCACCGCGGCGAACCGCCACGTCCGGGACGCGGCGCCGATCGGGCGCGCCGCCGCTTCATGACATAGAATCCGCCGATGGACACCTTCCTGCAGCAGGTCGTGAACGGCCTCACGCTGGGTTGCGTCTACGCGATCGTGGCCCTCGGGTACACGATGGTCTACGGCATCATCCAGCTCATCAACTTCGCCCACGGCGAGATCGTGATGATCGGGTGCATGGTGGCCTTCTCGGTGATCGTCGCCCTCGCGCCCTCGGGGCTGCCGCCGCTCGTCGTGGTCGGCATCGGGACGCTCGCCGCGATCCCGGTGTGCATGGCGGTGAACTTCGTCGTCGAGCGCGTCGCCTACCGGCCGCTGCGCAACGCCCCGCGCCTGGCTCCCCTCATCACCGCGATCGGCGTCTCGATCATCCTGCAGCACCTCGCGCTCCTCGTCTGGAGCCGCAACATCATCGCCTTCCCGCAGATCATCGACCTGCGGACCTACTCCCTCGGCACCTCCGCCACCGCCGCCACGATCTCCAACGTGCAGCTCGCGATCATCGCCACCTCGGTCGTGATGATGGCCGGGCTCCTCGTGCTCGTGTACCGCACGCGCATCGGGATCGCCATGCGCGCGACCTCGCAGAACATGCAGGTGGCGGGCCTCATGGGCGTGGACGTGAACAACGTGATCTCGTTCACGTTCATCGTGGGCGCGGCGCTCGCGGCGGTGGCCGGCGTGATGGTCGGAACCTATTACGGCATCGCGCACTACCAGATGGGGTTCCTGCTCGGGCTCAAGGCGTTCTCCGCGGCGGTGCTGGGCGGCATCGGCAACCTCCCGGGCGCGGTCCTCGGCGGCGTGCTGATGGGGCTCATCGAGGCGCTCGGCGCGGGCTACGTGGGCGACTGGACCAACGTGTGCTTCCTCAACCACTACCTGCCGGGATTCGCCGACGTGTGCGCGGCGAGCCCCGAGTCGAGCCTCTTCGGCAGCAACTACAAGGACGTGTACGCGTTCATCGTGCTGATCCTGGTGCTGGTCTTCCGGCCCTCGGGCCTGCTCGGCGAGCGCGTCGGCGACCGGGCGTGATCGCGCGTTCAGGAATGATCCGGACGAGATTCTCTGAAAGCGCCGATGTACGCCGTAATGGGCCAATACATTCCGGATCTGCTGGTCGACGAATGCATTCTCGTCGAAATCAAGGCGGTCGCGGCCCTGGACCGTGCGCATCGCCAGCAATGCATCCACTACCTGAAAGCAACCGGCCACCGGGTGTGCCTGCTGATCAACTTCGGCCGGCCGCGCCTGGAATTCAGGAGGTTCGTCTGGCGCTTCTGATCTTCGGCGGCCATCTGCGTTGGATCGGCGTACATCGGCGCTTTCAAAGCCTTTCGTGACCATGACCGCGCTATCCGCATTGCGCTCCGATCCCCGCGCCAAATGGGCCGGCGTGGCGCTCATCGTCGCGGCGCTGGTGGCGCTGCCGTTCGCGCTCGCCGCCGTCGGCACGGCGTGGGTGCGGATCACCAATTTCGCGATCCTCTTCACGATGCTCTCGCTGGGGCTCAACATCGTGGTGGGCTTCGCGGGCCTGCTCGATCTGGGCTACATCGCGTTCTACGCGGTCGGCGCGTACGCCTACGCGCTGCTCGCCTCGCCGCACTTCAACGTGCACTGGCCGTGGTGGGCGATCCTCCCGATCGGCGCGGCCGTCGCGTGCTTCTTCGGCGTGCTGCTCGGGGCGCCCACGCTCAAGCTGCGCGGCGACTACCTCGCCATCGTGACCCTCGGCTTCGGCGAGATCATCCGCATCTTCCTCAACAACCTCTCCGAGCCCTTCAACCTCACCAACGGGCCGAAGGGCATCTGGTCGATCGATTCCATCCACGTGATGGGCCTGGACTTCGGCCGCTCCACGAACTTCGCCGGCCTCGCGTTCACGGGGACCATCAAGTACTACTACTTCCTGCTCGTGGTGCTGGTCGCGGTGATCGTCGTGAACCTCCGGCTGCAGGATTCGCGCATCGGCCGCGCATGGGAAGCGATCCGCGAGGACGAGCTCGCCGCGCGCTCCATGGGCATCAACACGCGCAACATGAAGCTCCTCGCCTTCGCCATGGGCGCCTCGTTCGGCGGCGTGGCGGGCGGCATGTTCTCCGCGATGCAGAATTTCATCAGCCCCGAGAGCTTCGTCCTCACGCAGAGCGTGATGGTGCTCTCCATGGTGGTGCTGGGCGGCATGGGCAACATCTGGGGCGTGGTCCTCGGCGCGGTCCTCCTCACCTTCGTGCCCGAGGTGCTGCGCTACACCGTGGAGCCGGTCGAGCGCTGGCTCTTCGGCCGCGCCATGGACCCGGAAGTGATCCGCATGCTCCTCTTCGGCCTCGCGATGGTGGTGATGATGCTCTTCCGCCCCGCGGGCCTGCTGCCCTCGGCCGTGCGCAAGCGCGAGCTGGTCGCGCCGGACGATGAGCTCTGAGCCGGCCGCGCAGGCGCCCTCCGCGGCGCCGGCGATCCTCGAGGTCGAGCGCGTCGGCAAGCGCTTCGGCGGGCTCGTCGCCCTCTCCGAGGTGAGCTTCACGATCGCGGCGGGCGAGATCTACGGGCTCATCGGCCCCAACGGCGCGGGCAAGACCACGCTCTTCAACGTCCTCACCGGCATCTACCGGCAGGACGAGGGCGCGATCCGCTTCCGCGGGAGCGCGCTCGAGAATCCCACGCCCGACCGCATCGCCAAGCTCGGCATCGCGCGCACGTTCCAGAACATCCGGCTCTTCGCGAACCTCAGCGCGGTCGAGAACGTGATGATCGGCCGCCACGCGCGGACCCGTGCGGGCGTGGTGGGCGCGATCCTCCGCGATGCCCGCACCCGCGCGGAGGAGGCGGCCATCGAGCGGCGCGCCCACGAGCTGCTGCGCTACGTGGGCATCGCCCAGCGCGGCAACGAGCTCGCGCGCCACCTCTCCTACGGCGACCAGCGCCGGCTGGAGATCGCCCGCGCGCTCGCCACGGAGCCGCGCCTGCTCGCGCTCGACGAGCCGGCGGCCGGGATGAACGCGACCGAGAAGGTCGAGCTGAGGAGGCTCCTCGAGTCGATTCGCGCCGACGGCGTGACGCTGCTCATCATCGAGCACGACGTGCGCCTGGTGATGGGCCTGTGCGACCGCGTCCTGGTGCTCGACTACGGCCGCAAGATCGCCGAGGGCGTCCCGAAGGACATCCAGAAGGACCCGCGCGTGATCGCCGCCTACCTCGGCAAGCCGCGCGGGGAAGGCGAGCCGTGACGCTCCTCGCGCTGGAAAGGCTCGAGGTCTCCTACGGCGGCATCCGCGCGGTGAAGGGCATCGACGTCACGGTCGAGAGCGGCGAGACGGTGTGCCTCATCGGCGCCAACGGCGCGGGCAAGACGACGACGCTCCGCGCGATCACCGGCCTCGCGCGCGCGGCCGGGGGGCGCGTGCGCTACGCCGGCGAGGACATCGGGCGGCTGCGGGTGCACGAGATCGCGCGCCGCGGCCTCGCCATGGTGCCCGAGGGCCGCGGCGTCTTCCCGCAGCTCACGATCGAGGAGAACCTCGCGATGGGCGCCTACGCGCGCAGGGACCGCGCGGCCGTACGCGCCGATCTCGACCACGCCTTCGAGCTCTTCCCGCGCCTCGCCGAGCGGCGCCGGCAGACGGCGGGCACGCTCTCGGGCGGCGAGCAGCAGATGCTCGCGATCGCGCGCGCGCTGATGAGCCGCCCGAAGCTGCTGCTGCTGGATGAGCCGAGCATGGGACTCGCCCCGCTCATGGTGGAGCGCATCTTCGAGGTGATCCGCGCCATCGCCGCCGAGGGCGTGACGCTCCTCCTCGTCGAGCAGAACGCGCGCCTCGCGCTCGAATCGAGCCACCGCGGCTACGTTCTGGAAGGCGGCCTCGTCACACTCTCCGGACCGGCCTCTTCCCTCCTCGGCGACCCGCGCGTGAGGGAGGCGTACCTCGGGGAGTAGTCCCGGAAGGGAAGACCACAGATGAACACGGTTGAACACGGAGAACTTTCCCGAATCCAACGCGAAGTAGACGGGCCATGGCCCGCGCCATGAAGACGCCGTCCATCTCGAGATCGTCCGTGTTCACCCGTGTTCATCCGTGGTCCGTCGATGGCCCTTAGCAAGGAAGACCTCGCGGAGCTCGAGCGCGCGAAGGAGACGCTCGAGAATCCGGGCATCGCCGCCAAGCTCTCGGCGCTCGCCGGATCGCCCGTCGAGAAGGGCATGAGGATGCTCCCCGCGAGCGTGCAGGCGACCGTGCACACGGTGGCCGAGACGGCGCTCACCCGTGCGCTCGAGGTCGCGGTGCGCTCGCTCGGCACGCGCCGCGGCGCGGCGGCGCGCGACGGCTTCCACCGGCTCGCGGCGGCGCTCTCGGGCGCGGCGGGCGGCGCCTTCGGGCTCCCCGCGCTCGCGATCGAGCTGCCGGTGTCCACCACGCTGATGCTGCGCTCCATCGCGGACATCGCGGCGGCCCACGGCGAGGATCCGCGCGAGATGGACACGAAGCTCGCCTGCCTCACCGTGTTCGCCCTGGGCAGCACGCGGGACCGGCGCGACGACCCGGCCGAGTCCGGCTACTTCGCGGTGCGCTCCGCCCTCGCCGCCGCGGTGACGGAAGCCTCGAAGCACCTGGCGCAGAAGGGCCTCGCCAAGGGCGGCGCGCCGGCGCTGGTGCGCCTCATCGCGCTCATCGGCACGCGCTTCGGCATCGTGGTCTCGGAGAAGGCCGCCGCCCAGGCGGTGCCGATCCTCGGCGCGGCGGGCGGCGCGCTGGTGAACACCACCTTCATCGGCCACTACCAGGACATGGCGCGCGCGCACTTCACCGTGCGCCGCCTCGAGCGCCGGCACGGAGCGGACGCGGTGCGCGAGGCCTACGAGGGGCTGTGAGCCTTCAGGGGTAGCTCACCACGCCCGGCGCCTTGTCCGGAAGCGGGATGAAGTCGCTCTCGCCCGGCACCGGCGGGAAGCGCCCCGACCTCCAGTCCTCGGCCGCCTCGCGGATGCGCTCCTCGCGGCTCGAGACGAAGTTCCACCAGACGTGGCGCGGCCCGTCGAGCGGCGCGCCCCCGAACACCACGAAGCGCGCGCCGGGATGGCTCGCCACGAGCACCTCGACGCCCGCCTCGAAGACCCGCATCTCGCCCGCGCCATGGGTGCGCCCCGCGATCTCCACCACGCCCTCGACCACGTAGAGCGCGCGCTCGTCGGGCTCCGAGGGCAGCGCGAAGCGGCGTCCCGGCGTGAGCGAGACGTCGGCGTAGAAGGTGGGCGAGAGGATCGCCACGGGAGACGACATGGCGAGGAGATCGCCGAGGACGAGGCGCACCGTGACGCCGTTGTCCTCCATCACCGGCAGCCCCGCGTGGTGCGCGAACGAAGGCTCCGTCTCCTCCGCCTCGCGCGGAAGGCCCACCCACACCTGCAGGCCCGAGAGGCTCGGCCCGCCCGCGCGGAGCTCCTGCGGCGTGCGCTCCGAGTGCACGATGCCGCGCCCCGCCGTCATCCAGTTCACCTCGCCGGGACGGATCGGCTGCACGCTGCCGAGGCTGTCGCGGTGCAGGATCTCGCCTTCGAAGAGGTACGTCACCGTGGCGAGGCCGATGTGCGGATGGGGGCGCACGTCGAGGCCGCGCCCGGGCTCGAGGCGCACCGGTCCCATGTGGTCGAAGAACACGAAGGGGCCGACGCTGCGGCACTCGCGCGAAGGCAGCGCGCGACGCACCTGGATGCCGTCGCCGAGGTCCCGGACGCGCGGAACGATGTGCAATGCGGGCATTTTGCTAGGATGCGCGGTTTCCGTGGGCCCTGACAGGAGGAACGATGGCGGCGTACATCCTTGCGGAGATCGAGATCACCAACCCGGAAGGCTACTCGGAATACAGCAGGCAGGTTCTCCCTACGATCGCGAAATACGGCGGCCGGTTCCTCGTGCGCGGCGGGGCGTCCGAGGCGCTCGAGGGCGAATGGCCGCGGGTGCGGCGCGTGCTGCTCGAATTTCCCACGGCGGAAGCGGCGCGCCAATGGTGGGCCTCGCCCGACTACGAGAAGCCCAAGGCGATGCGCCAGGCGGCGAGCAAGGGGCGCCTCCTCCTCATGGAGGGCGCGGCCTAGACGCGTGGATCCTCGTCGGTATCCGCGATGTGGAACCGGTGGAACAGCCGGTGCACCACGGGCGAGAACATGATCGCCGCGATGCCCAGCACCGCGAAGCCGCTGTAGATCGCGTAGAAGCCGGCGAAGAGCTTGCCCGCGGCGGTCCTCGGCTCGTGCAGCGGCCCCATGCCCGAGAGGATCATCGCGGCGTTGAGGAAGGCGTCGAGGAGCCCCAGGTGCTCGGTCGTGGCGTAGCCGGCGATGCCGATCACGAGCGAGATCGCGATGAGCGCGAGCCCGATGCTGCCGGTGCCGATGAGCCGCCGGCGGAAGTCCTGCGGGCTCGCCAGGCGCCGGCGCGGCCGCTCCGGGGCGCTCACGGCCCCGCCCAGTCCCGCGGCGGCACGAGGACCTCGAGGAGGCGCGCCTCGGGCGTGCCCGGGGCGGCCTTCCAGTCGTAGCGCCACTTCACGAGCGGCGGGAGCGACATCAGGATCGATTCCGCGCGCCCGCCCGATTGCAGCCCGAACAGCGTCCCGCGGTCCCACACCAGGTTGAATTCCACGTAGCGGCCGCGCCGGTAGGCCTGGAAGTCGCGCTCGCGCTCGCCGTACTGTGCGTCGCGGCGCCGCTCCGCGATCGGCACGTACGCCGGCAGGAACGCGTCACCGACCGCGCGCATCACCGCGAAGCTCCTCTCGAAGCCGAGCTCGTTGAAGTCGTCGAAGAAGGTGCCGCCGATGCCGCGCGGCTCGCCGCGATGCCTGAGGAAGAAATACTCGTCGCACGCCTTCTTGAAGCGCCCGTGCAGGCCCGGAAACGGCGCCAGCGCGTCGCGATTGGCGCGGTGGAAATGCACGCAATCCTCCTCGAACGCGTAGTACGGCGTGAGGTCCATGCCGCCGCCGAACCACCAGACGCTCCCGTCGGCCGGCGCTTCGCCGCCGCCTCCGGCATGGAAGAAGCGCACGTTCATGTGCACGGTGGGCACGTAAGGATTGCGCGGATGGAAGACGAGCGACACGCCCATCGCCTCCCACGGCTGCCCCGCGATCTGCGCGCGGTGCGCGCTCGCCGAGGGCGGCAGCTTCGAGCCGGTCACGTGGGAGAAGCCGACCCCGCCGCGCTCGAGCAGGTTCCCCTCCTCGAGGATGCGCGAGATGCCGCCGCCGCCCTCGGCGCGCCGCCATTCGTCGCGCAGGAAGGGCTTGCCGTCGAGGGCCTCGAAGCGCGAGACGATGCGCTCCTGCAGCTCGATCAGGTAATTGCGTACGGAGCTCGTATCCATGGGTGGATTCCCGCCCTCGCGGGAATGAGGTCAACGTCGTTGGAACGCGCGGTGCCCGATGTCCTTGCGGAACTGCATCCCGTCGAAGCGGATCTTCTCGGCCACCTGGTAGGCGCGATCGGCGGCGATCTTCACCTTGTCGCCGAGCGCCGTCACGCAGAGCACCCGCCCGCCGCTGGTGACGACCTTGCCGTCCTTCGCCGCGGTGCCCGCATGGAAGACGTGGAAATCGTCCTCGTCCTTGGGCAGGCCGTGGATCTCGTCGCCCTTGCGCGGAGCTTCCGGGTAGCCGGCGGCCGCGAGCACAACGCCGAGCGCCGCGCGCCGGTCCCATTGCGCCTCGGCGGCGTCCAGCGCGCCCTCGATGCCGCGGTCGACGAGGTCGAAGAAGTCGCTCTTCAGGCGCATCAGGATCGGCTGCGTCTCGGGATCGCCGAGGCGGCAGTTGAACTCGACCACGCGCGGCGTGCCGTCGCGGTCGATCATCAGGCCCGCGTAGAGGAAGCCCACGTAGGGAACGCCATCCGCGGCCATCCCCTTCACGGTCGGCGTGACGATCTCGCGCATCACGCGGTGGTGCACCTCCGGCGTCACGACCGGCGCCGGCGAATACGCGCCCATGCCGCCGGTGTTCGGCCCGCGGTCGCCATCGAAGATGCGCTTGTGGTCCTGGCTCGAGGCGAGCGGCAGCACGTTCTTGCCGTCCACCATCACGATGAAGCTCGCCTCCTCCCCCTCGAGGAATTCCTCGATCACGACGCGATGCCCCGCCTCGCCGAGGCTTCGCCCCGCGAGCATCCTGTCGATCGCGTCGTGCGCCTCGGCGGGGGTCGTCGCCACGACCACGCCCTTGCCCGCGGCGAGGCCGTCCGCCTTGATCACGATGGGCACGGCATTGGCGTCGACGTGGCTGTGCGCCGATTCCGGATCCGAGAAAGTGGCGTGGCGCGCGGTCGGGATGCCGTGGCGCGCCATGAAGCGCTTGGCGAAGTCCTTGGACGACTCGAGCTGCGCCGCGGCCCGCGTGGGCCCGAAGATGCGCAGGCCCCGGTCGAGGAAGGCATCGACGATGCCGGCGGCGAGCGGCGCCTCGGGCCCAACCACCGTCGCGTGGATCTCCTCCTTCTCGGCGAAGCGCACGAGCTCCGCGATCGCGGTGATCGGCACGTTGAAGACGCCATCCTCGCGGGCGGTGCCCGCGTTGCCGGGCGCGACGTAGACGCGCGAGACCTTCGGCGACTGCGCGAGCCGCCACGCCATGGCGTGCTCGCGTCCGCCGGAGCCGATGACGAGGAGTTTCATCCTGGATTCGTCATTCCCGCGGGACGTGCGCTCATCAATGGCGGAAGTGCCTCATCCCCGTGAACACCATCGCGAGGCCCTGCTCGTCCGCGGCGGCGATCACCTCGTCGTCGCGCACGCTTCCGCCCGGCTGGATCACGGCGCTCGCTCCGGCCTGCGCGACGACGTCGAGGCCGTCGCGGAACGGGAAGAAGGCGTCGGAGGCGGCGACCGAGCCGCGCAGCCTGAGGCCCGCGTTCTTCGCCTTGATCGCCGCGATGCGCGTGGAATCGACGCGGCTCATCTGTCCGGCGCCCACGCCGAGCGTGCGGCCGTCCTTGCAGAACACGATGGCGTTGGACTTCACGAAGCGCGCCACGCGGAAGGCGAAGAGGAGGTCGTTGCGCTCCGCCTCGCTCGGCGGGCGCTTCGTCACCACGCGCATCTCGGCGACGTCGAATTCGTCGGGCGTCTGGGCGAGGAGGCCGCCGCCCACGCGCTTGAGCTCGAGGCGGTTGGCGCCCTTCTCGACGCCGATCTCCAGCAGGCGCACGTTCTTCTTCGCCGCGAAGAGCTTGCGCGCCGCCGCGTCGTAGGAAGGCGCGATCACCACCTCGACGAACTGCCGGCCCACCGCCTCGGCGGTCGGGCCGTCCACCGGGCGGTTGAAGGCGATGATGCCGCCGAAGGCCGAGGTGGGGTCGGTGAGGAACGCGTTGCGGTAGGCCTCGAGCGGATTCGCCGCGACCGCCACGCCGCACGGATTGGCGTGCTTCACGATCACGCAGGCGGGGACGTCGAAGGTGCGGCAGCATTCCCACGCCGCGTCCGCATCCGCGATGTTGTTGTAGCTGAGCTCCTTGCCCTGCACCTGGCGGAAGGTCGCGAGCGTGCCGGGCGGCGGATCGCGCTCCACGTAGAACGCCGCGGCCTGGTGCGGGTTCTCCCCGTAGCGCAGCGTCTGGGCGAGGCGCAGCTGCAGGTTGAGCCGGTCGGGGAACTCGCGCGCGTGGCCCCCGGCG
>DATIVM010000441.1:0-3983 GCA_035465975.1 Usitatibacter sp. | reverse complement strand
CTGCTTCACCGGCTCGACGCACAGGCTGTTGCGGCCGCCGGACGGCGCGCCCGGCGCGAGGAAGAACCGGAACGAGGTCGGATCGTTGTGCGAGGCGCAACCCCAGCCCCGCGGGCAATCGCCCGGCCGCGGCACCTCCTCGAAATCCGCGTTCACGAGCGGGAAGGAAACGGGCGGCTGCGTGACCCCGGGCGAGGCGCAGGCGGCGAGCGCCGCGGCGGCGAGCGCGAGCGCGGCGGACCTCATGCCGCCGCCGCTGCGAGGCGCGCGGCGACGTAGCGGCCCACGCCGTCCTCAACCGTGAGGAACGGCGCGCCGTATCCGGCCGCGCGCAGCGCCGAGATGTCGGCCTGCGTGTAGCTCTGGTACTTGCCGACGAGCTGCGCCGGGAACGGGATGTATTCGATGACTCCCGCCGAGCGCAGCTGGTCGAGCGTGAGGGGCCTTTCCCCCGCGGCGGTGCGCACCGCGTTCACGGTCGCGCGCGCCACCTCGTTGAACGTCTCGCCCTGCCCGGTGCCCACGTTGAACACGCCCGAGAGCCGGCCGTGGTCGAGGAAATGCAGGTTCACCTTCACCACGTCCTCGACCGACACGAAGTCGCGCACCTGCTCGCCGGGGCCATAGCCGGCGCTGCCTTCGAAGAGCCTCACGCGCCCCTCGGCACGGAACTGGTTGAAGAAATGGAACGCCACGGAGGCCATGCGCCCCTTGTGCGATTCGCGCGGCCCGTACACGTTGAAGTAGCGGAAGCCCGCGACCTGCGAGGCCGCGCCCGCCGCGAGCCGGCGGCGCACCACCTGGTCGAACAGGAACTTCGAGTAGCCGTACACGTTGAGCGGGCGCTCGTTCTCGCGCGCCTCGCGGAATTCGCTTCCCGCGCCGTAGACCGAGGCCGAGGAGGCGTAGATGAAGGGCACCCGCCGCGCCTGGCACCAGTCGAGGAGCGCCCGGGAATAGCGGTAGTTGTTCTCCATCATGTAGCGGCCGTCGGTCTCCATCGTGTCGGAACAGGCGCCCTGGTGGAGCACGGCGGACACCGCCGCGTCGAAGCGGCCGGAGGCGACGCGCTCGGCGAGCTCGCGCTTGTCGAGGTAGTCGGCGATCTCGCAGTCGGCGAGGTTCACGCACTTGTCGGCGCGCTGCAGGTTGTCGACCGCGATGATGTCGCGCTCCCCCCGCGCGTTGAGCGCCTTCACGAGGTTCGATCCGATGAAACCTGCGGCGCCTGTGACGATGACGGCCATTTGCTTCCCTTATCTCAGGCGTGGTTCGCGAGGCTCTCGAGGAGCTCTTCGCGGTGCACCACGGCGGTTCCCAGCTTGCCGACGACGATGCCGGCCGCGTGGTTGGCGACGCGCATCGCGGCCACGAGGCCGGAGCCCGCCGCCACCATGAGCGCGAGGACCCCGATCACGGTGTCGCCCGCGCCGCTCACGTCGTACACCTCGCGCGCCCGCGTCGGCTCGTGGCGGCTCTCGCGCGCGGTGAAGAGGCTCATGCCCTCCTCGCTGCGCGTGACGATGAGCGCCTCGAGGTCGAGCTCGGCGCGCAGCTTCTGCGCGCGGCGCGCGAGGTCCTCGTCGTCGCTCCAGCGCCCCGCCACCTCGCGGAACTCGGCGCGGTTGGGCGTGAGGAGAGTGGCCCCGCGGTAGCGCTCGTAGTCCCATCCCTTGGGATCGACCAGCACGGGCTTTCCCCGGCGGCGCGCCGCCGCGATCATCTCCTGCACGCGCTCGAGCCCGCCCTTGCCGTAGTCCGAGAGCACGACCGCGTCGGCCCCGGCCACGAGGCGCTCGTATTCGTCGAGCTTCGCGGCGAGCGCCCGGGGGCTCGGCGCGCGCTCGAAATCGATGCGCAGGAGCTGCTGCTGCTGGCCGACCACGCGCAGCTTCACCGTGGTCGAAAGGCCCGGATCGCGGTGCAGCGAGCTTTTCACGTGCTCGGCCGCGAGGAGCTTCTCGAGGGAGTCGGCGGCCTCGTCGTTGCCGGCGACCGCGAGGAGCGTCGCCGCCCCGCCGAGCGCGGTGATGTTGCGCGCGACGTTCGCCGCGCCGCCCGGCCGCTCCTCGGTTCGCTTCACGTGCACGACGGGCACCGGCGCCTCGGGGGAGATGCGGTGCACGTCGCCGAACCAGTAGCGGTCGAGCATGACGTCGCCCGCCACGAGGATGCGGGCGCGCGTGAAATCGGGAAGCTCGATGGCGCTCATTTCGCCGGGAGCCGCCCGATCGCGTGGTACTCGATGCCGTGGGAGTGCACGACCTTCGGCTCGTAGAGGTTGCGTCCGTCGAAGATCACCGGGTGCTTGAGCGCGCGCTTCAGCGCGTCGAAGTCGGGGCTGCGGAACGCCTTCCACTCGGTCATGATCACCAGGGCGTCGGCGCCCTGGACCGCCTCCATCGCGCTCGCCGCGAAGCTCACGCCGTGCACGCCGCCGTAGATCTTGCGCGCCTCGTCCATCGCGACCGGGTCGTACGCGCAGACCGTCGCGCCGCGCCGCATGAGCCCGTCCAGCACGACGCGGCTCGGCGCCTCGCGCATGTCGTCGGTGTTGGGCTTGAAGGCGAGGCCCCACATGGCGAAGCGGCGCCCGGCGAGCCCGTCGCCGAAGCGGCGCACCACCTTCTCCGCGAGCACGCCCTTCTGGCGCTCGTTCGCCTCCTGCACCGCGCGCACCACCTTGAGGTCGACGCCGCACTCCTCGCCGGTGCGCAGCAGCGCGCTCACGTCCTTCGGGAAGCAGGAGCCGCCGAAGCCGGCGCCGGGATAGAGGAAGTGGTAGCCGATGCGCGGGTCCGAGCCGATGCCGACCCGCACATGCTCGACGTCGGCGCCGAGCTTCTCGGCGAGGAGCGCCAGCTCGTTCATGAACGAGATGCGGGTGGCGAGCATGGCGTTCGCGGCGTACTTGGTGAGCTCGGCGGAGCGGATGTCCATCACCTGCAGGCGCTCGTGGTTGCGCTGGAACGGCGCGTAGAGCTCGCGCATGGCGGCGATCGCCTCGGGGTCCTCGGCGCCGATCACGATGCGGTCGGGGCGCATGAAGTCCTCGACCGCGGCGCCTTCCTTCAGGAACTCCGGGTTCGAGACCATCGAGAACGGGAGCTTCGCCCCGCGCTCGGCGAGGGTGCGCGCGATCTCGTCGCGCACGCGGTCGGCCGTGCCGACCGGGACCGTGGACTTGTCGACGATCACCCGCGGCCCGTCCATGTGCTGCGCGATGGCGCGCGCGGCCGCGAGCACGTACTTGAGGTCCGCGGAGCCGTCCTCGCCGGGGGGCGTGCCCACCGCGATCATCTGCACGCGTGCGAAGAGCGCGCCCTCGCGCGGATCGGTGCTGAACGAAAGCCGCCCGCTCGCCGCGTTGGCGCGCACGATCTCCTTCAGTCCCGGCTCGAAGATCGGGATGTCGCCCGCCTTGAGCATCGCGATCTTGCGCTCGTCCACGTCGAGGCACAGCACGTCGTTGCCGACGTCCGCGAGGCAGGCGCCGGTGACGAGCCCGACGTAGCCGGTCCCGATGATGCTGACTTTCATGTTCGCACGCTCTCCAGGGATGCACGGATGGACTCGAGGGCCGCGGCGGGATCGGCCGATTGCGTGATCGGCCGGCCGATCACGAGGTAGCTCGCGCCGAGCCGCACCGCCGCCGCGGGCGCCACCGTGCGCGCCTGGTCGTCGCCCGCGGCACCGGGAAGGCGGATGCCGGGCGTGACGAGGACGAAGTCCGCGCCGGTCGCCTCGCGCAGGGCCGGCGCCTCGCGCGCCGAGCACACCACGCCGTCGAGGCCGCTCGCGCGCGCGAGCCGCGCGAGGCGCACCGCATTCTCCGCGGCGCCGCCGCGGAAGCCGATCTTCGCCAGATCCGCGTCGCCGAGGCTGGTGAGGATCGTGACGCCGATGAGCAGCGGCGGGCGGGAGACGCCCGCGACCGCCTCGCGCGCGGCGCGCATCATCGCCTCGCCGCCGCTCGCGTGCAC
>DATIVM010000440.1:0-6543 GCA_035465975.1 Usitatibacter sp. | reverse complement strand
GCAGCCCAACGTGGGCGGGGCGATCGTGGGCGGCATCCTGGGCGGCATCCTCGGGCACCAGGTCGGCGGCGGCCACGGGCGCGACGTCGCGACCGCGGGCGGGGCGGTCGCGGGCGCGGTGATCGGCTCGCAGGTCGGCGCCGACGGCGGCGCGCGCGACGTGCAACGCTGCGAGACGGCTTACGAGGGCAATCCCGACTATTGGGACGTCACCTACGTCTTCCGCGGCGTCGAGCATCGCGTGCAGATGAGCGCGCCCCCGGGCCCCACGATCGTGGTCAACGAGCACGGCGAGCCGCGCGGCTAGTCCTGCGCCGTGTCGACGGGTGTCAACCGCACGCCCGGCGGCCGACGCCGGTACATTTCTGGAACGTTCTTGACGGGGCGCAAGGACGCGCCGGAACCGCGGCGTATGTTCCTCACCATCTACGGGAGGAATCATGTACGCGTCGCAGAGGGAAGAGTGGATCGCCGCGCTGCACGATCACGAGCGCGAGATCGAACGGCTCACCCGCGCGGTGCGTGAGCTCGGCGAGGCCGCGGGCGATCGGACCTGCGGCGACGCCGGCCCGCTCGACGACCGCGTGGGGCGCCAGATCGAGTACGCGACCGCGCAGAAGATCCGCCATGAGATCAGCATGGCGCTGCTTTCGTCGCGACTCTCCGGCTGAAGAGAGGCCTTTCCAGGAAGCGGCACTGCTCGAACGAGCGCCCGAGGCCGCCAACGTCGGGCGCCGTTCGAATCGCCTCCCCGTCCCCCGTTGATCCGCATCAAGGGGGGCATCCGCCCCGATGGAACAATGGCTCGACGGCGGCCGGCGGCCGCGTCATGCGACCGGCTGCGCCGCATGGTGAGCGCACCAGGGATGGAACGCCGCGGAAGGACGGGATCGATTGGAATCCGGCGCGTACGGGCCCGAACGGCCCCCCATCGCGGACCGCGCGCATCGCCTGCTGCTCTCGCTCTCCATTGCGCTGCTCGCGCTCGGAGGGCCGCCCGGCCCGCGCGCCGAGCCCGGCCCGGAGCCGGAGGAACCATGGCGCGTCGTGCTCATCCGCAACTGGGACTCGCAATACGCGACCAACATCGCGCGGGAGAAGACGTTGCGTGAGGCGCTGCTCGCGAACGCGCCGCGCGTGGTGGACATCTACGCCGAGGAGCTGGATCCTTTGCGCTTCTTCTCCGAGGACACGGAGCGCGAATACCGCACCTACCTCGCCAAGAAGTACCGCGACCGCCGCATCGACGTGGTGATCGCCTCGGGGCCCGAGCCGCTCGACTTCGCCGCCCGCTTCCGCGACCTCATCTGGCCGGGCGCGGCGATCGTCTTCAACGGCGTGCTCGACGGCACCCTCGACGCCGGGTCGCTTCCGCGCAGGACCACGGGCCTCACCATGGTCTTCGACGTCGCGGGCACCCTCGATCTCGGCCGCGCGGTGCGGCCGGAGGCGCGCACCGTGTACTTCGTGGCGGGCGAGGCGCCGTCCGACCGCACGTACCTCGCCTACGCGCTCGACCAGGCGAAGCGGTCGCACCCGGAGCTTGAGCCGCGGGTCATCGGGGGCGTCGCGCGGGCCGAGATGCTGGCGCAGGTGGGCAACGCGCCCCCCGACTCGCTCGTGTTCTACCTGAGCGTGCTGCGCGACGTGCGCGGGCAGATCACGCCGCCGGCCGGCGAGACGCTGGCGCAGATGGCGCGGCGCTCGCCCGTTCCCGTGCTTTCCGCGGTGCACACGCAGTTCAAGCAGGGTCCGCTCGGCGGCTCCTCCGCCTCCATCGAGGCCCACGGCCGCGCGACGGGCCTCCTCGCGCGCCGCATCCTCGAGGGCGCCGATCCCGATCGCCTGCCGGTGCGTGCCGATCCGGCGCCCGACTGCGAGGTGGACTGGAACGCGATGCGCCGCTGGAGCATCGCCTCGGGCGCGATTCCCGAGCGCTGCGCGATCGCGAACCAGCCGCCGCCGCTGTGGCAGGCGTACTTCTGGCCGGTGTTCGGGCTGCTCGCGATCATCGTCCTGCAGGCGGGCCTCATCTGGGCGCTCGCGTTGCAGCGCAAGCGCCGCATCGCGGCCGAAGCCGCGGCGCGCGCCCGCGGCGCGGAGATCGCGCACTTCGCCCGGCTCTCCACCGTCGGCGCGCTCACCGCGAGCATCGCGCACGAGATCAACCAGCCGATGGGCGCGATCCTCAGCAACGCCGACGCCGCTCAGATGATGCTCGAGCAGGGCACCCTCGACGTGCCCAAGCTGCGCGAGATCCTGGCCGACATCCGCGACGAGGACCTGCGCGCGAGCGAGGTGATCCGCGGGCTGCGCAAGCTCCTCGCGCGGCGCGAGCCGGAGGCGGTCGCGCTCGAGCTGAACAGCGAGGTGGCGGAGGCGCTTCGACACCTGGCCTTCGAGGCGGCGCGACGCCGCGTGCGGCTGGTGCCCTTGTTCGACGGGGCGACGCCGCGCGTCCTCGGCAGCTCGGTGCAGCTCCAGCAGGTGCTGATCAACCTGGTCATGAACGCCATGGAGGCGGTCGCCACCGAGCCCGAGCGCGAGCGCGAGGTGCGCATCGAGACCCACGCGCGCGCCGGCGGCGCGGAAGTGGTGGTCGCCGACCGCGGTCCCGGCATCGCGCCGGGGGAGGCGTCCCGGATCTTCGATTCGATGTTCACCACGAAGAAGGAAGGGATGGGGCTCGGGCTCTCGATCGTGCGCATGATCGTCGAGATGCACGGCGGCCGCGTCACCTACGAACCCAATGCGCCGCGCGGCGCCCTCTTCCACGTATGGCTTCCCTCGCTCGCGACATGAACCCGCACAATCCGCTGCCCGGCATCGTCCACGTGGTCGACGACGACCGCGCCTTCCGCACCGCGCTCGGCCGCCTCCTCTCGGCCGCCGGACACCAGCCGCGCCTCTACGAATCGGCGCCCGAGTATCTCGCGGCCGACGACTCCGAAAGCCCCGCCTGCGTGCTGCTCGACCTCAGCATGCCCGGCATCTCGGGTCTCGAGCTCCAGGAAGCGCTCGCGCAACGCCCCCACGCGCACCCCGTGATCTTCCTGAGCGGCCACGGCGACATCCCGAGCACGGTGCGTGCGATGCGCGAGGGCGCCCTCGACTTCCTCACCAAGCCGGTCGCGACGCCCACGCTCCTCGACGCAGTGCACCGCGCACTGGAGCGCGACCTCGAGCATTTCCGCCGCAACCGCCACCTCGCCGAGCTGCGCGAACGCTACGACAGCCTCACGCCGCGCGAGCGCCAGGTGATGGCGGGCGTGGTCGCGGGGCGCCTCAACAAGCAGATCTCCTACACGCTGCACGCGGCCGAGCGCACCATCAAGACGCACCGCGCCCGCGTGATGACGAAGATGAAGGCGCGCTCGGTGGCGGAGCTGGTGCGTCTCGCCGAGGACCTTCCCGCGGCGGGCGTCGCCGCCGAGCCGTGGCAGGACGGCTGACCCGGCCGCTGCGTCGAACTTCTGTCGCGCATCAAAGGCGCCGCGAGCGTGCGGAGCATGCTCCCGGCATGGATTGCCGATCCTTCGCGGGGCGCGCGCTGGCG
The DNA here is from genome assembly GCA_035465975.1 of Usitatibacter sp. Classification (GTDB taxonomy): domain Bacteria; phylum Pseudomonadota; class Gammaproteobacteria; order Burkholderiales; family Usitatibacteraceae; genus Usitatibacter. The sequence goes on along the minus strand of DATIVM010000440.1, from coordinate 2,987 downwards.
GTCGCGGCGGGCCTCGCGCTCGCCGCCTGCACCTCGCTCCTGCCCCGTTCCGACAGCACCGTCCGCACCGGGTGGAACAGCTTCGACGAGGCGAAGGCCGCGATCGAGAGGATCGAGCCGCACCGCACCACGCGCGCCGACCTGCATGCCGCCGGGCTGGACCCGCGCGTGAATCCGAACGTGGAGCTGCTGAACTACTCGGACATCCTGCGGCGCTTCCCGGTCGGAGGATCGGTGGCGCACCTGGACGCGGGGCTGCGCGAATGCCTGGAGGCGGGCAAGTCCTGCACCGGGTATTCCATCGCGCTCAACCAGCAGCACCGGGAACGCACCGGCCCCTTCCTGCTCGACCTGCTGAGCTTCAAGCGCGTCACGCACAGCACCGGCTGGACCTTCAGCGCCCTGGTGCTGATGGTGGGCGACGACGTGGTCTACGCGCTCTACGGCGGGAAGCCCTCGATCTCGGAGACCGAGCTCCTCGTCGAGCCCCTCGGCCCGCTGCAGAACTGGGACGGCTCGGGCCTCATCCGCTAGGAGGCGGCCGGGCCGGAGCGCGCCCTCAGGCGCGCACGAAATCGATCACGATCGCGCCCGGCTCGCGCTGGCGATACTCGATGCGCACCGACTCGCCGTAGCGGTTGCGCAGCTGGTCGAGGAGCGGCAGCGGATCGTGGTCGTTCACGAAGCGCATCGTCTCGCCGGGGGTGAGCGCGTCCAGCGCGCCGAAGATCGCGGCGTGGCGGAAGCGCTTGGCGATGCCGCGCGCGTCGAAGGGATAGATCGCGTCGGGCCGCAGGTGCAGGTGGGCGGTCTGGCTCATGGGATCTCCGGGACTTGAATATGTATTTGCTCTACATGTTAAGATTACCACGTCCCCGCGGCCCGCTCAATGCTCCGGCCGCGCGAGGGATCGGGAGGTGTCCCATGCAGCTCGGAAACAACGCGCGCAACGGCTGGCTCACGGCGGCGGCCCTCGTGGCCGTCGTGTTCGGCCTCCTCACGATCAAGGAAGGCGGCACGGTCCTCTTCGGCGGCGAGGAGGCGCGCCGGGCGGCCGGCGCCTACGTGCCGTTCGTGCTGTGGTTCAACTTCCTCGCCGGCTTCGCGTACGTCGCCGCGGGGATCGGGCTCTGGATGCGCCGCCGCTGGGCCGCAGCCCTCGCCTTCGCGATCGCCGCATCGACCCTCGGCGCCTATCTGCTCTTCGGCATCCACGTCGCGACGGGAGGCGCCTACGAGAAGCGCACCGTGATCGCGATGGCGCTGCGCTGCGCGGTGTGGATCGCGATCTCGGCCGTCGCCTACCGGTCCATCTGGCGGGAGAAGCGCACGGCACGGTGACGGGCTCGCTCGGAATCGGCTAGTCTCCACCGATTCCGTCCCGAACCCTCGTCCCCTTGTCCCGCATCGACGTCCGGACCGCGTCGCTCCTCACGGTCCCTCCCCTGCTCTGGGCGGGAAACGCCGTCGTGGGCGCGCTCGTGGTGGGCGCCATCCCGCCGCTCGCGCTGAACGCCGCGCGCTGGGCGCTCGCGCTCCTCATCCTGCTGCCGCTCGGCTGGCGCGTGCTCGGGCATCCGCGCGCGCTCCTCGAGCGCTGGCGCCATTTCGCGCTGATCGGGCTGATCGGCATCGGCTCGTACAACGCGTTCCAGTACTACGCGCTGCGAACCTCCTCGCCGGTGAACGTGACGCTCATCGCCGCCGCCGCGCCCGTGTGGATGGTGCTGGTGGGCCGCGTCGGATACGGCGTGCGGCCGAGCTGGCGCCAGGGCGCGGGCGCCGCCCTCTCGGTCCTCGGCGTCTTCGCGGTGCTCTCGCGCGGCAGCCTCGCCACGCTCCTCGCGATGCGCTTCGTCGCGGGCGATCTCTTCATGCTCGCGGCGGGCTTCGTCTGGGCGATCTACAGCTGGATGCTCGCGCGGCCGCCCGAATCGATGTGCGGCGAGCGCCGGCCGAAATGGAACTGGGCGGAGCTCCTCACCGCGCAGCTCGTCTTCGGGGCGGCATGGGCGATCGCGGCGGCGCTGGTCGAATGGACGTTCGGTCCGCAATACGGGCCGTTCACGCCGAAGCTCGCTCTCGCCGTGCTCTTCGTGGCGTTCGGTCCCGCGGTGATCGCGTACTGGGCGTGGGGCGCGGGCGTGGCGCGCGTGGGCCCCACGATCGCCGCGCTCTTCTCGAACCTCACGCCGCTCTTCGCGGCGCTGCTCGCGCTGCTCATGCTGGGACAGGCGCCGCGCTGGTACCACGCGGTCGCCTTCGCGTTCATCGCGGGCGGGATCGTCGTTTCCACGCGGCGCTGAGCCGCGCGGCGCTTGGGGCGGCGGTCCCGCCTGTTGTATCCTGCGGATCGAACGCTCCCGCGCATCCCGTTCGCGGATGCCGCGATCCCCTCCGATCTTCGAGATTTCCGAGACCTTCCATGCCCGACCTCATCCACGAACGCCGCGGCGACATCGCCTGGATCACCCTCAACCGCCCGGAAGCGCGCAACGCCCTCACCTTCGCCATGTACGAGGAGCTCGCCGCGATCTGCGAGGCCGCCAACAAGGACCCGTCGCTGCGCGTGATGGTGATCCGCGGCGCCGGCGAGAAGGCGTTCGCCTCCGGCACCGACATCAACCAGTTCCGCGCCTTCAAGACGCCGCAGGATTCCCTCGACTACGAGGCGCGCATCGACCGCATCCTCACCGCGCTCGAGCAATGCCGCGTGCCGACGATCGCCGCGATCGCGGGCGCGTGCACCGGCGGAGGCGCGGCGATCGCCGCGTGCTGCGACCTGCGCATCGCCGCGAGGAACGTGCGCATCGGCTTTCCCATCGCGCGCACGCTGGGCAACTGCCTGTCCAGCGCGAGCCTCGCGCGCCTCTCCGCGCTCGTCGGCCCGGCGCGCACCAAGGACCTCATCTTCACCGCGCGCCTGGTCGAGGCGGACGAGGCGCTGCGCACCGGGCTGGTCGGCGAGATCGTCGAGGACGTGGCGG
>DATIVM010000439.1:0-1954 GCA_035465975.1 Usitatibacter sp. | reverse complement strand
TCTTCGAGACCTCGGGCCAGCTGCGGGAAGCGGTGCGCATGCGCGAGACCGACCTCGCGAAGGCGCGCGAGGACCTGCGCCGGCGCGAGAAGCTCGCCGCGAGCGGCGCCGTCTCCGGAGAGGAGGTGCAGCACGCCAAGGACCAGGTGGCTGCCGCCGAGGCGACGCTCGCCGCCGCGCAGCGCCAGCTCGCCGCGCAGCGCGCGCTCGTGGACCGCACCACCGTCGACGAGCATCCCGACGTGAAGCGCGCCGCGGCGCGGGTGCGCGAGGCCTTCCTCGCCTATTCGCGCACCTCGCTTCCCGCGCCCGTCTCGGGATACGTCGCGAAGCGCACCGTGCAGCTCGGCCAGCGCATCAGTCCGGGCACCCCGCTCATGGCGGTGGTGCCGCTCGACGACGTGTGGGTCGAGGCGAACTTCAAGGAAGCGCAGCTGCGCAACATGCGCGTGGGGCAATCCGCCGAGCTCACCGCGGACCTCTACGGCGGCAAGCTCGCATACCACGGCAAGGTGGCGGGCTTCGGCGCGGGCACGGGCGGCGCCTTCGCGTTGCTTCCCGCGCAGAACGCGAGCGGCAACTGGATCAAGATCGTGCAGCGCGTGCCGGTGAGGATCGCGCTCGATCCCCGGGAGCTCCACGAGCACCCCCTCCAGGTCGGCCTCTCCATGGTGGTGAAGGTGGATACGCACGACCGCGGCGGCGCGCGCCTGCCGCGCGCCTCGCACGGCAAGGTGGCCGACGCGAGCCCCGTGTTCCGGGCGCTCGACCGCGAGGCCGACGAGCGGGTGCGGTCGATCATCGCCGCGAACGACGGGCGTGCGGCGCCGCGCGTGGCGCGCGGCGCGCCGGCCGCGACCGTCGCCGCCGTCCGCTAGGTCCGGGGAGCCGCCTTGCACGCGCCGCTCAAGGGCAGCGCCCTCGCCCTCGGCACCGTCGCGGTGTCGCTCGCCACGTTCATGAACGTGCTCGACACCTCGATCGCCAACGTCTCGCTCTCGGCGATCGCCGGCGACCTCGGCGTCTCGCCCGAGCAGGGCACGTGGGTGATCACCTCGTTCGGCGTGGCGAACGCGATCTCGCTCCCGCTCACCGGCTGGCTCACCCAGCGCTACGGGCAGGTGCGGCTCTTCCTCGCCTCGATCGTGCTCTTCGTGCTCGCCTCGCTCGCCTGCGCCCTCGCGCCCTCCCTCGAGCTGCTGATCCTCTTCCGCGTGATCCAGGGCGCGGTGGCGGGCCCCATGATCCCGCTCTCGCAAGCGCTGCTCCTCTCGAGCTACCCGCAGCAAAAGGCGGGGACGGCGCTCGCCATGTGGTCCATCACCACGCTGGTCGCGCCCGTGGTGGGCCCGGTCCTCGGCGGCTGGATCACGGACAATATCGCGTGGCCGTGGATCTTCTACATCAACATCCCGGTGGGCCTCCTCGCGGCGGCGGCGACGTGGGCGATCTACCGCGACCGCGAGACTCCGACGCACAAGCTTCCCATCGATTCGGTGGGCCTCGGGCTGCTGGTGATCTGGGTGGGATCGCTCCAGGTGATGCTCGACAAGGGCAAGGACCTCGACTGGTTCAACTCGCCCACCATCGTGGCGTTCGCCGTCGCGGCGGCGCTCGGCTTCGCGCTCTTCATCGCCTGGGAAGCCACCGAGGAGCACCCGGTCGTGGACCTGCGCCTCTTCAGGGGCCGCAATTTCGCGATGGGGACGCTCGCCCTCGGCCTCGGCTTCGGCGCGTACTTCGGCAGCGTCGTGCTGCTGCCCCTGTGGCTGCAGCAGAACATGGGCTACACGGCCACCCTCGCCGGCATGGCGCTGGCCCCCGTGGGCCTGCTCGCGATCCTGGTGACGCCCATCGTCGGCAAGAACATCCACCGCGTCGATCCGCGCGTCCTCGCGAGCATCGCCTTCGCCGTGTTCGGCGTGGTGATGTTCATGCGCTCGGGCTTCAACAC
>DATIVM010000438.1:0-4561 GCA_035465975.1 Usitatibacter sp. | reverse complement strand
TTTGCCTCCGCCGCATCCGCAACCCTCCTCGTTGAGCGTACTCTTCGCAACCCCCGAATGCGCCCCGCTGGCGAAGACCGGCGGCCTGGGCGACGTGAGCGGCGCGCTGCCCGCGGCGCTCGCCGCGATCGGCATCGACGTGCGCGTGCTGCTGCCGGGTTACCCCGCGGTGCTCCGGCACGCCGCGCACGCCGGCGTCCTCGCCGAGCTCGTGGTGCTCGGCCACCGGGCGCGGCTGTTGGAATCGAAGCTCGCTGATCGCGTTCCCCTGCTCGTGCTCGACTGCCCCGAGCTCTACCAGCGCGGCGGCGGTCCGTACCAGGCCGACGACGGCGACGATTGGGAAGACAACCCGATGCGCTTCGGCGTTCTCTCGCGCGTCGCGGCGTTGCTGGGCGGCGACGAATCGCCGCTCGACTGGCGCCCCGACATCGTCCACTGCAACGACTGGCCGACCGCGCTCGCGCCACTCTACATGCGTTTCGACGCCGCGCGGCGCGCGGCGAGCGTCGTCACCATCCACAACCTCGCCTTTCAGGGCGTCTATCCCTGGCACGCGATCGAGGACCTCGCGATTCCCGAGGAAGCGCGCGGCCTGGACGGCATCGAATACCACGGGCGCACGTCGTTCCTCAAGGCAGGCATCGTGTACGCCGATGCGGTGACGACGGTGAGCCCGACGTACGCGCGCGAGATCCAGACGCCCGAGCTCGGCTTCGGCATGGACGGCATCCTCAGGATGCGCGGGGAATCGCTGCACGGCGTGCTGAACGGCATCGACACCGCGGTGTGGAATCCGCAGGCCGACCCGCACCTGGCGAGCGGTTACGGCATGCTCACGCTCCCGCGCAAGGTCGCCAACAAGCGGCTCCTCAGGAAGCGGTTGCAGCTCGGCGGTCCCGACGAGCGGCCGCTCCTCGGCACCGTGAGCCGCATCACGCACCAGAAGGGCATGGATGTGCTCGCCGCCGCGATCCCGCACCTCGTCGCGCTCGGCGCGCAGGTGGCGGTCGTCGGCTCGGGCGACCGCGACATGATCGCGCAGCTCAAGGCCGTCGAGGCGCGGCATCGCGAGTCGGTCGGCGTCTTCATCGGCTTCGACGAGGCGTTCGCGCACCTGGTCGAGGCGGGGGCGGACGCGTTCCTCATGCCCTCGCGCTTCGAGCCGTGCGGCATGAACCAGATGTACAGCCAGCGCTACGGCACGCCGCCGATCGCGAACGCGACGGGCGGGCTCGTGGACACGATCGTCGACGACGCGCAGGGCCCGACCTGCGCCACCGGGTTCCTGATCCCGGAAGCAACGCCGGAAGCGCTCGTCGCGGGGGTGACCCGCGCGCTCGCCGCCTATCGCGATCCGCCGCACTGGAAGAAGCTGCAGTTGAACGGCATGACGCGCGACTTCGGCTGGGAGCCGGCGGCGCGCGCCTACCTTCGCATCTACGAGGGGATCAGACCCACTTCATGAGGCCCATCTGGAAGCGATGGGCGAGCGCGGGGTGGGACGGGTACGCGCGGATGCGGTACTCGAGCTTGCCGCACAGCTCCGGCGCGAGCTCCAGCGCGTAGCGCTGCTCGCCGTCCGCGTCGCGCGCGCCCTCGGGTTGCAGCATGTAGCTCTCGGGCCCGCGCCGCATGCGCAGCTCCCGGATCGTGTCGCCGATGAGGAGCTCCACCGCGACGTCCTTCGCCTCGAGCCCGTCGAGGTGCACGCAGACCGAGAAGCGCACCTTGTCGCCGAAAACCGCGTGGCGCCCGGGAAGCTCCGCCGCGCGCAGCGCCACCTTCGGCCACGCGTCGCGGACGCGGCGCTTCCAGTGGGCGAGATCGCGCGCGAGATCGAACTGGTCCGCGACGAAGCGCCGGTGGCGCTGCGCGGCGGGCACATAGAACCTCGTGAGGTACTCGCCCACCATGCGCTGGCTGTTGAAGCGCGGCAGCAGCGTCATGATCGAGCGCTTCGCCATCTTCACCCATTCGGGCGAGAACCCCATCGTGCCGCGGTCGTAGTAGAGCGGGATCACGCGGTCCTGCAGCAGCTCGTAGAGCGAGCGGCTTTCCTCCATCGCGCGGCGCTCGTCGTCGAGCTTCTCCGAGGCGGGCTTGATCGCCCAGCCGTTGTCGCCGCGGTAGCCCTCGCCCCACCAGCCGTCGAGCACCGAGAGGTTGATGACGCCGTTGAAGCCCGCCTTCATCCCCGACGTGCCCGAGGCCTCCATCGGGAAGATCGGGTTGTTGAGCCACACGTCCACGCCCGAGACGAGGCGCCGCGCGAGGCGCAGGTCGTAGCCCTCGACGAAGAGGACGCGGCCCTCGAACTCGCGCGACCACGACACCTGGTTCACGCGCCGGATCATCTCCCGGCCCGGCTCGTCCGCGGGATGCGCCTTGCCCGCGAAGATGAAGACCACGGGACGGTCGCTTTCGGCGAGGATGTCGCGCAGCCAGTCGAGCTTCTCGAAGAGGAGCGTCGCGCGCTTGTACGTGGCGAAGCGCCGCGCGAAGCCGATGGTGAGCACGTTCGGGTTCGCGGGATCGCAGTACTTGAGCAGCCGGTCGATGTGCGCCTCGCTGTTCTGGTTGCGGACGTGCTGCTCGCGCACGCGCTCCTGCACCAGGGTCAGCATGCGCGCCTTCAGGTGCTGGCGGATGCTCCAGAAGATATGGTCGGGAAGATCCATGATGCGCTCGAGCGCATCGGCCTCCTGCAGGTGCCGGTTCCAGCCGCTGCCGAGGAAGCGGTCGAACGCTTCCGCCCATTCCGGCGCGAGGAAGCTCGGGACGTGCACGCCGTTGGTGACGTAGGTGACCGGGTTCTCCTGCTCCGGCACCTCGGGCCAGAGCTCGCCGAGGATCAGCGCCGAGACGTCGCCGTGGATGCGGCTCACGCCGTTGATGTAGCGCGACCCGCGCGCCGCGAGCGCCGTCATGTTGAAGTCGCCGTTCCTCGGCGTGCGGCCGAGCGCGAGGAGCGTCTCCGCGTCCACGCCGAGCTCGCGCAGGAACCGCGAGAAGTAGCGCACCATCATGTCGGGCTGGAAGTGGTCGTGCCCCGCCGCCACCGCCGTGTGCGTCGTGAAGATGGTGTTCGAGGCCACCGCCTCGAGCGCGGTCGGAAGGTCGATGCCGAGCTCCTTCATCATCCCGCGCATGCGTTCGAGCACGAGGAACGCCGCGTGCCCCTCGTTGATGTGCCACGTGGTCGGGCGGAAGCCGAGCGCGCGCAGCGCCCGCACGCCGCCCACGCCGAGCACGATCTCCTGCTGGATGCGCGTGGTGCGATCGCCGCCGTAGAGGCGGTGCGCGGTGGCGCGGTCCTCGGGCCGGTTGGTCTCGAGGTCCGTGTCGAGGAGGTAAAGCGTCACGCGGCCCACGCGCGCCTGCCACACCTTGACGTCCACGTCGTGGTCGCCGAACTCCACCGCGAGCTGCAGCGGCCTGCCGTCCTTCACCACCTCGGTGACCGGGAGGTCGCCGAAGTCGTTGTCCGAGTAGGCGGCGTGCTGGTTCCCCTCGTTGTCGATCGCCTGCGTGAAGTAGCCCTGGCGATAGAGCAGGCCCACGGCGACGAACGGAAGCCCCATGTCGCTCGCCGTCTTGCAGTGATCGCCCGCGAGGATGCCGAGCCCGCCCGAGTAGATCGGCAGGCTCTCGTGGAAGCCGAACTCCGCGCAGAAGTACGCGATGAGATCGCCCTCCTGCATCGCGGGCGTCGCCTCGCCCACCAGCGAGCGCGCGTGGTACGCGTCGTAGGTGGCGAGCGTGCGGTCGAAATCGTGCAGGAACACCGGATCCTGCGCCGCCTGGCGCAGGCGCCGCTCGTCCACCGCCTTCAGGAGCGCCTTCGGGCTGTGGCCGACGGCGTCCCACAGCACGGGATCGAGGCGCGCGAAGAGCGAGCGCGTGGTGCGGTCCCAGCTGTACCAGAGGTTGTTGGCGAGCTCATCCAGGCGCGCGAGCCCCTGCGGCAGGCGCGGCGTGACTTCGATCGGGAATGCGGTTCCGGGGCGCGGCTCCATGGCTTGCTTCTTGTGCTTTCTCCCGAACACGCTGAGAGCGGCCGCGCGGCGCGAAAGTTCTGGCCGGCAGGTCGCTCGTCTGCGGGAGGGTCGCGTGCAAGGATAGCATTGCTGGCAGGCCCGCGAGATGCCGGGCTCGCCTGATCGGCATCACGCTAGCGCCCCAGGGGATTCGTCGAATCGCCGCTGCGTGACGGGGCCGAAGGCGCAGGCGCGGAGCGTGCGGCCGGCTGCGCGGCGCGCGGAGCCGGTGCCGGCGCGACGCGCTGCACCTGCGGCGCCGCGTGCCCCTGCGGCATCGGCTGCACCGCTTGCGGCACCGGATGCACCGCCTGCGGCGCGGAACGTACCTGCGGCGCGAGCGGCGCGGAGATGCGTCCCGCGGGCGCCTGCACGTTGGGCCGCGCGATCGGTTGCGCCGACTGCGGATGCCCGAACTGCGGGCGCGAGTAGTACTGCTGCGCGGCGGCGGACGGCGCGCGGCTCGTCCCCGGCTGCGGCTGCGGTTGCGGCTTCGGCATCGGCTGCGGCTGCCGCTGCGG
>DATIVM010000437.1:0-8735 GCA_035465975.1 Usitatibacter sp. | reverse complement strand
AGCTCGTGAAGCTCGTGAACAAGATCATCGTGGACGCGTACAACCAGGGCGCCTCCGACATCCACGTCGAGCCCATGCCGGGCAAGGGCAAGACCGGCATCCGCTTCCGCAAGGACGGCACCCTCACGAACTACATCGAGGTGCCGGCGGCGTACCGCCAGCCGCTCGTGACGCGCCTCAAGATCATGTGCGACCTGGACATCTCCGAGAAGAGGAAGCCCCAGGACGGCAAGATCAAGTTCAAGAAGTTCGGCCCGCTCGACATCGAGCTGCGCGTGGCGACCATTCCCACCGCGGGCGGCGTCGAGGACGTGGTGATGCGGATCCTCGCGGCGGGCGAGCCGATCCCGCTCGACAAGCTGGGGGTGCTCCCGAACAACATGGAGCGCCTCAAGTCGTGCATCACCAAGCCCTACGGCCTGTTCTTCGTGTGCGGCCCGACCGGCTCGGGCAAGACGACCACCCTGCACTCGGTGCTCGGCTCGCTCAACACGGTCGACACCAAGATCTGGACCGCGGAGGACCCGGTCGAGATCACGCAGAGGGGCCTGCGCCAGTGCCAGGTGAACCCCAAGGCGGGATTCACCTTCGCCACCGCGATGAAGTCGTTCCTGCGCGCCGACCCGGACATCATCATGGTGGGCGAGATGCGCGACAAGGAGACCACCGCGATCGGCATCGAGGCTTCTCTCACGGGCCACCTCGTGTTCGCCACGCTGCACACGAACTCGGCCCCGGAATCGATCATCCGCCTGCTCGACATGGGGATGGACCCGTTCAACTTCGCCGACGCGCTCCTCGGCGTCCTCGCGCAGCGCCTCGCGAAGCGCCTGTGCAAGTGCAAGAAGCCGTACACGCCCGACCAGTCCGAGGTGAAGCACTTCCTCACCGAATACTGCCAGGAGCTGCTCAACACGCCGGAGTTCAAGGCGGACCCGAACGCGGGCTACAAGAGGGTGTTCGAGCGCTTCCAGCGCGACTACGGCTTCGGCAGGCCCGACTTCGTGCTCCACAAGCCGGGGGGATGCGACGCCTGCGGCGGAACCGGGTACAAGGGCCGCGTGGGCCTGCACGAGCTGCTGGTGGGCACGGATACCATCAAGAAGCTCATCCAGGAGCACGCGCGCGTCGCCGACATCCTCGCCACCTCGCTCGCCGAAGGGATGCTCACCCTCAAGATGGACGGGATGGAGAAGGTGCTGCAGGGCATCACCGACATGGCGCAGGTTCGGGCGGTGTGCATCAAGTGACCGTGCGCGAAGCGGACGCAGGCACGGTCTTCCCCGGCCAGCCGGGGATCCATCCCGCGGCCCGCCCGGCCGCACCGGATCTCTCGCGCTCGCTCGACGCGCGCTTCGTCTCCAAGCTCGAGTACCTGAACGCGATCGGGATCGCGCTCTCGCAGGAGCGCGACACCACGCGGCTCCTCGAGACGATTCTCATCGCGGCGAAGAACCTCACGCGCGCCGACGGGGGCACGCTCTACCGCCTCGTGAACGGGAAGCTGCAGTTCGAGATCGTGCGCACCGACAGCCTGTGCATCGCGATGGGCGGCAGCTCCGGCAACCCCGTGCCGTTCTACCCGATCCCGCTCCACGACAAGGACGGCAACCCCAACTACACGATGATCGCGGCGTACGCGGCGCTCACCCACAAGACGGTGAACATCGCCGACGCCTACACCGCGGAGGGCTTCGACTTCTCCGGCACGCGCAACTTCGACAAGCGCACCGGCTACCGGTCCACCTCGTTCCTGACGGTGCCGATGAAGAACCACGAGGGCGAGATCATCGGCGTGCTGCAGCTGCTCAACGCGACCGACCCGGACACGGGGCGCGTCACCACGTTCAGCGAGGAGGACCAGCGGCTCGCGGAGTCGCTCGCCTCGCAGGCGGCGATCGCGCTCTCGAACCGACTCCTGATCCAGCAGCTCGAGGTGCTCTTCGAGTCCCTGATCGAGCTCATCAACACCGCGATCGACGACAAGAGCCCGTACACCGGCGGGCACTGCAAGCGGGTGCCGGTGCTCACGATGATGCTCGCCGAGGCGGCGCACGAGGCCGGGAGCGGCCCGCTCGCCGCCTTCCGCATGTCGGAGAAGGACCGCTACGAGCTCAAGATCGCGGGCCTGCTGCACGACTGCGGCAAGATCACGACGCCGGTGCACGTGGTGGACAAGGCGACGAAGCTCCAGACCATCTTCGACCGCATCGAGCACGTCTGCACGCGCTTCGAGGTGCTCAAGCGCGAGGCCGAGATCGAGATGCTGCGCGCGAAGCTGAAGGCGATCGAGGCGCAGGACGAGGCGAGCGCGAGGCGCGCCGAGGACGCCTATGCCGCGAGGATCCGCCAGCTCGACGACGATCGCGAGTTCCTGCGCCGCACCAACGTCGGCAGCGAGCGCATGCGGCCCGAGGACCAGGCGCGCGTCGCGCAGATCGCCCGCTACCCGATGCGCAACGAGCGCGGCGAGACCGGCCGCTTCCTCACCCGCGAGGAGGAGGAGAACCTCAACATCGCGTACGGCACGCTCAACACCGAGGAGCGCGCCGTCATCAACCACCACATCGTCGCCACCATCAAGATGCTGGAGGCGCTCCCCTGGCCGCGGCACCTCTCGAACGTGCCGGAATACGCGGGCGGACACCACGAGCGCATGGACGGCAAGGGCTATCCGCGCGGCCTCACGCGCGAGCAGATGAGCGTGCAGGCGCGCGTGATGGGCATCGCCGACATCTTCGAGGCGCTCACCGCGCGCGACCGTCCCTACAAGCGCGGGAAGACGCTTTCCGAATCGCTCGCGATCCTCGGCCGGTTCAAGGAAAGCGGCCACATCGATCCGGACCTCTTCGACATCTTCGTGCGCGAGAAGGTCTACCTGCGCTATGCGCGCGAGTTCCTCGACCCGGATCAGATCGACGAGGTGGACGAGTCGCGCATCCCCGGCTACCGGCCCTGAGAGTGCCCAACTTCGTCACTGTTCCCGCCGAACTGCGTCAGGGGAAACGGCCGCCGGGGCGCCAAGGCGCGGGATCGCCCGCACGATTCCGCCGGCCGCAACAGTCGCCGTGGAGCCGGTTCGCAACATCTTGAAATCGTGGCCTTTTTTTGACCCACGTTGCTGCCCTGTAGCCCGCCGGCGCTCGATCCTGTAGGACCATGCTGGCACAGCCGTTGCATATAGGCAGCCGCAGCAACGCGTAGTGTGGCGGTTCCCACTTAAAAAGGAGTTCCTTCAATGAAGAAACAGCAAGGCTTCACGCTGATCGAGCTGATGATCGTCGTCGCGATCATCGGCATCCTGGCGGCCATCGCCATTCCGGCGTACCAGGACTACATCGTCCGTTCCAAAGTGACCGAAATGGTGAACCAGGCGGGCGTTTGCAAGACGTCGGTCGCCGAGTTCTACCAGTCGCGTGGCACGATGCCGGCCACCACGGCGGAAGCGGGCTGCACGGACACCGACTCGCTGCTCGCGAAAGCGCCGACGGTTGCGGCCGGTGTCATCACCGTGGTCGCCACCGGCAGCCTCGCGACGCAACTCGCGGGGAAAGACGTGCTGGTCTACTCGCCGGTTACCGCCGGCGCGGGCCTGCCGATCACCGCCTGGGACTGCAGCTCTGGCGTCGGCACGACGATCCTGCCGAAGTACCTGCCGTCGGTCTGCCGCGCGGCTCCGGCCTGATAGTCGGTATCTCCGAGAACGGGCCGCGTCGCGGCCCGTTTTCTTTGAGCGTTCGCGGGAAATGGGCAGGATGCGCCTCTCGTCGTTCAGCCGCTGGCAGGCCGCGGCGACGCATCTCGCCCTGAGCGCGCTCATCGCGTCGGCCGTCTTCTCACTGATCTTCCTGCTGTGGTTTCCCGACGGGCTCTTCCAGGCCGCGGGCGGCCGCAAGCTCTTCTTCCTCATCTCGGGCGTGGACGTCACGCTCGGTCCGCTGCTCACGCTGATCGTCTTCGACCCGCGCAAGAAGGAGCTCAAGTTCGACCTCGCCGTCATCGGCGCGATGCAGCTCGCGGCGCTCTGCTACGGCGCCTGGGTCCTCTTCGAGGCGCGTCCCGCGTTCATCACCTACGTGCAGGATCGCTTCGAGCTGGTGCGGGCGAACGACATCGCGCCGGAGAACTACGCCAAGGCGCGCGATGCACGCTTCGGCCATGCGCCGTATACCGGGCCGATGGTGGCCGGAACCACCCTGCCCAAGGACCCGGCGGAGCAGCTGCAACTGGGGACGTCGGTCATGAAAGGCGGCCCCGACGTGCAGGGCCTGCCTCGATACTATGTCCCTTACGCGCAGGTCCGGGACCAGGCGCTGGCCCACGGCCGGCCGATCGCGAGGCTGCGCGAGCTCAACCCGGGCCGTGACGCGCAGATCGACGGATTGCTCGCCAAGCTCGGACGCCAGCCGCGGGAGGTCCTCTTCCTCCCGATGCGTGCGGGTCGCGTCGATCTTGCCGTGTTGATCGATGCGCACGACGGCCGCGTGCTCGGGATCGCCCCGCTCCGTCCCTGGAAGTACTAGGCGCGCGCCGTCGGCCTAGCGGGCGGCGGGCCGCCACGCGTTGGCGCGGATCGGCAGGCCGTTCGAAAGGTAGGTAAGGAAGTACTCGAGGTCGTTCAGCTCCTCGGAGCCGGCGGAGAAGGGCGCCACGCCCATGCGCTCCAAACACGTGCGGACCTGCGCCTGCAGCGTGACGGACTCCTCGCCGCGGATGAAGGGCCAGCGCGCCGCCTGGCCGATGGCGGGCGAGAGCGGCACGTCCTCGTAGCGCTTGCCAGCCCCGACGACGTGGCACGAGGCGCACGCGAAGTTGCGCTGCCCGAGCCGCGAGAAGTACATCCGGCGCCCGTTCTCGAAATGCGCCTCGGCCGCCGCGGGCACGCGCACGGTGATGCGTTGCCCGTTCGAGAGGCTGCGCACGTACGCGGTGATCGCGCCCATCGTCTGCGGATCGGTGTAGTCGATGAGCGGCTCGTGGTGGCTCTTGAGGCACTGGTTGATCGCCATCTCCAGCGTGAAGACGAGCTTCAGCCGCGGGTGGTACTGCGGGTAGGCCGCCGCCACACGCCGCCCGCCGTTGGGAAAGCACGAGGCGAGCGAGCGCCCGTCCTTGAACCTGCGCTTCCAGAGGGCCGCGCCGCGCTCGACGATCGCCTTCGCCGCCTCGGCGTGGGCTTCCTCGCCGGCGCGCAGCGCATCGTCGAAGGCGGCGGAGCCGAGCACGTAGTCGCGCGTGGCGAGAGCCGGAAGCTGCGCGTGAAGGCGCGCTTCCACGTCGCCCTTCACCGCCTCGGGCGAGGCGACGGCGCTCGCCGCGGCGCAAGCGGCGAGGGCGGCGAGGCGGCGCAGCGCTTCAGGGAAGCGCATGGAGGTAGTCGATCACGCGATCGATTTCCGCGGCGTCGAGGATGCGGTGGCGTCCGAAGGGCGGCATCAGCGTATCGGCGTTGTTCGCCATCGGGTCCGTGAGGAGCGATCGCAGCCGCTCGCGGCCGATCGACCGCATGCGCGCACCCTCGAGCTTCGGACCGAGATCGGAACGCGTGGCCGGGCCCGCGCCCTCCGGGACCTGGTGGCAGGCGATGCAGTTGCCCTTGTCCGGCCGCGTGAAGAGCTCCGCGCCCGAGAGCGGCTGCGCCGCGGCCGCAACGGCGGCGGCGAGCGCGAAGGCGCCCAGCACGGCGAGCGCGGCGGGGCGCGCCATCAACTGATCTTGAGCGCCTTTTCGGCGGCGCGCTGGTTCTCGAGCAGGGTGCGCATCTCGCGGAGACGCGCCTCGGCACTCGAGAGGTCGTAGAAGTTGCCGTTCTTGGTCTTCACGGCGAGCTCGAGCTGGTCGACCGCCGCGCCGAGGTTGCCCCGCCGGTATTGCGCCTCGCCCTGCGCGCGATGCTGCGCGGCATAGTTGCCGGCGGCCTCGTAGGCGCGCGCCTGGATCTCGTAGAGGCGCGCATCCGCGGGCATCGCGCGCAGGCGCTTTTCCACGTCCGCGAGGACCTCCTTCGTGCGGCCCATCTGCTGCAGCAGGTCCAGGTGCGCGTAGACGAGGGCGCGGTAATCGGGGTGCATCTGCAGCACCGCGCGGTAGATCTCCAGCGCCTTCGCGGGGTGGCCCATGTCCGACTGCAGCTCGCCGGCGAGGAGCTCGAAGGCCGGGTGCGAGTGGCCGCCTTCGCGAAGCGGCTCGAGCGTCTTCCACGCGCCCTCGAAATCGCGCGCGCGGCGCTGGGCGAGGGCGAGGCCGTAGACGTCCTCCCTCGGGCGCACGATCGTCTTGTCCGCGAGCATCGTCTGGAAGAGCGAGACCGCCTCGGTGGGCGAGCCCGCCATCATGACGCGCAGCTTCGCGCGCGCGACGCGGTACTCGAACGTGTCGGCCACGAGCCGCGGCGGCATGTTCTCCACGCGGTCCTGCATGTCCGCGATGCGCTCGGTGGTGAGCGGGTGCGTGCGCAGGTACGCGGGCGCGCCCTTGAGCTCGTTCAGCCGGTTGGCGCGCAGCAGCCGCTCGAAGAAGGTGACCATGGCGCGCGGCGAGAAGCCGGCACGCTCGAGGAGCTGCAGTCCCACGCGGTCCGCCTCGCGCTCGTGCTCGCGGGTGTAGTCGAGCTGGTTCTGGAGCTGCAGCGCCCCCGCGCTCGCCACGGCCGCTTCCGTCACCTGCCCGCCCTGGCTTCCGCCGCGCGAGGCGAGGATCGCCAGCGCGAGCGCCGCGAGCGACGTGAACTGCACGCCGCGCTGGCCGTAGAGCATGCGCGCCTGGTGGTGCTGGAGGATGTGCGCGATCTCGTGGCCGAGGACGCCGGCGAGCTCCGATTCGTTCTGGGTGAGGAGGATCAGCGCGCTGTGCACCCCGATGTGCCCGCCCGGCAGCGCGAAGGCGTTGATGGTGTCGTCGCGCACCACGAAGAAATCGATGTTCGGATGGGGACCGTCCGCCGCCCCGAGGAGCCGCGAGCCGATCGAATTGATGTAATCGGCGATCTCGGGGTCGTCGATGTAGTCCGCATCGGAGCGCACGTCGCGCATGATGCGGTCGCCGATGGTCTTCTCCTGCTGATCCGAGAGCGAGGTCGAGGAGACGTCGCCGAGATCCGGCAGGCCCTGCGGGAAGGCGAGGCTCGCGTGGGCGAGGAGGACGGAGGCGATGAGGGCGCGGAATTTCACTCGATCGGAAGGCCCGGGGCGAACTGCTACTATGAAAGCCGTTGCTTGCGCGGGGCTTGGACCCGGCGTGCGCACGGGCGTGAAACCCAATTATGACGGAAAAACTCACCCATTTTGACGAACGCGGGGCGGCCCGCATGGTTGACGTCGCGGGCAAGGCCGAGAGCCACCGCGTGGCGGTCGCCGGGGGCCGCATCCGCATGCTTCCCGCCACGCTCGCCCTCGTCGAGGCGGGCGGGGCGAAGAAGGGCGACGTGCTCGGCGTGGCGCGCGTGGCCGCGATCATGGCCGCCAAGCGCACCTCGGAGCTCGTCCCCTTGTGCCATCCCGTGCCGCTCACCTCCGTCGCCGTCGAGTTCTCCCTCGACCGCGCGGCGAGCGCGGTGGAATGCCGGGCGACGGTGGAATGCACCGCCCGCACCGGCGTCGAGATGGAAGCCCTCGCGGCCGTGCAGGTGGCCCTCCTCACGATCTACGACATGTGCAAGGCGGTGGATCGCGGCATGACCATGGAGGCCATTCGCCTGCTCGAGAAGCGCGGCGGGAAGTCCGGCACCTACACCGCCCCCTGAGCCGCGCGCCGGCACCAGGCGTAGAGCGCGTCGTAGAGCGGCATCGCGGCCGCGAGCATCTCTCCATCGTCCCGGTAGCACTCCGAAAACCCCTGCGAGGCGGCAAGAAGCCCCGCGCACTCGGGTGCCAGGTCCATGCGTCCGGTATCGGCGCCGCGAACGATGCGCGCCAGCCGGTCGAGCGGGGCGTCGTGCAGGTCGAAGTCTTCGAGCAGCGCATCGAAGCTGCAGCGCTCGCCGCGGTGGGTCACGGGCGCCCCGGGAAGGTCGAAGGCGACCGCCTGGCGGGCGCGCGCCTCGTCGAGGACGCGGTCGGCGGGCACGTAGTCGATCCGTGCGAGCGGGTCGATCAGCCGGCGCAGGAGCCACGGGCAGGCGATGCGGTCGATCTTCGGCCGTGCGCGGGTGATCCACCGCGAGCCGCCCGGCACGCGCCATTCGGGCCGCGCGCGCACCGTCGCGAATCCCGCGCGGATCCAGGCCTCGAGGCCGCCCTCGAGGAGCGCGGCGTCGAACCCGGCGCGTCCGAGCGCGCGGACCGCTTCCCGGCTCACGTCGTGCCCCGCCGCGCAGTAGACGACGATCGCGTGCCCGTCCGCATGGCGTGTCCCGAAGGCGACGATGTCGGCGTGCGGGCGGAGCGCGCCGGGAACCATGCGGGGAAGGGCCTCGAAGCGGGACTCCGAGCGCACGTCGAGCACGAGCGGGGACGCGGCCGAGCCGAGCCGGGAATGAAGGATGGGAGCGGGAATCGCGACGGTGTCCATGGAGCCTCCGTGAAGGTTCGGAAGCAGGGCTTGGACGGACACCGTCTCGGCAGCGAGCGCTGCCCCCGGGAGCCTGCACCCCGGACGAGACCATGCTAGCTCCGATTTCCGCGCGGCTCAAGCGGGAAGCGCGCGTGCTAAACTTTTTGGTCCAGGGGGATTCCTGCCATGAACGCGAACGCTTTCGACCGCGAGCTCGACGTGCGCGGGCTCAACTGCCCGCTTCC
>DATIVM010000436.1:0-4655 GCA_035465975.1 Usitatibacter sp. | reverse complement strand
AGGCTCGGCCACGCCATCGGGAAGCGCGCGTCGTAGATGTACGCGTGGCAATCGCAGGCACCGGGCGGCGCCTGGAAGCGCGGCCGGGAGGTGCCGGCGGAATTCGGGACCGGAAGCGTCATTCCCGTGCCGGCGCGAACCCGTGCGTCTTCACTCGACGCTCGCCTCGTCCCCGGCCACGAGACCCAGCCGCTTCGCCACGGCGAGAGTCCGTTCCGCCCTGCGGATGAACGGCGCGTCCACCATCCGGCCGTTCACGGTGAACGCGCCCACGCCCTTCGCCTTCGCCTCGCGCGCGGCGGCGACCACCCTGAGCGAATGGGCGATCTCCCCGTCGGTGGGACGGAACACCGCGTTCGCGAGCGGCACCTGCGTGGGGTGGATGCAGCTCTTGCCGAGGTAGCCGAGGCGCCGCGAGGCGCGCGCCTCGCGCGTGTAGCCCTCGCGATCCTCGATGTTCGCCCAGGCGCCGTCGTAGGCGAAGGCGCCCGCCTCGCCCGCCGCGATGCGGATCGCGAGGAGCAGCGACTCGATCATCGGCAGGTTGTAGCGGTCGATGTCGAGCGGCTCGATGAGGTCGCCCCAGCCGGCCTGCAGGCCCGCGACGCGCGGGCTCGCCGTCGCGATCTCGGCGGCGAGCCGGAAGGCGCGCGGCGTTTCGATGTTGGCGAGGATGGAGCGGGGCGGCACGCCGGCGCTGCGCTCCGCACGCGCGAGCGCCTCGGCGCAGGCCTTCACGTCGTCGCCCGACTCGGGCTTCGGCAGGTTCACCAGGTCCACGCGCGCGGCGACCACCGCCTCGATGTCGTGGGCGAAATGCGGCGTCGCGAGGCCGTTCACCCGCACGATGATCGTCTTGCCGTGGCCGGGCGCGAGGCGCGCGAGGAAGGCCGAGAGCTCGCGGCGCGCCGGCTCCTTCATCGATTCGTCGACCGCGTCCTCGAGGTCGAAGGAGATCGCGTCCGCCTCGCTCGCCATGGCCTTCGCGAAGAGCTCGGGGCGGGATGCGGGGACGAAGAGCTTGCTTCTCATGTCGGGAATGGATTGCCGCCTGCGCGGGAACGACGGATCGCGGCCGTGAGGTCAGGCGAGTCGCGCGACAACCGCCCGCGTGAATTCCTTCGTGGTGGCGTTGCCGCCGAGGTCGCCGGTGCGCACCTTGTCCTCGCGCAGCACGCCGTCGATCGCCTTGCGGATGCGCCGGCCCTTCTCCTGCTCGCCCGCGTGGTCGAGCATCATGGCGCTCGTGAGCATGAGGGCGAGCGGGTTCGCCACACCCTTGCCCGCGATGTCCGGGGCGGAGCCGTGCACCGCCTCGAAGATCGCGGCGTCGGTGCCGATGTTCGCCGCGGGCGCCATGCCGAGGCCTCCCACCAGCCCCGCGATCTCGTCCGAGAGGATGTCGCCGAACAGGTTCGTCGTGACGATCACGTCGAACTGCCACGGATTCATCACGAGCTGCATCGCGCAGGCGTCGACGATGCGGTCGTCGAAGGCGATGCGCCCCTCGTAGCGCTTCGCTACTTCGCGCGCCGCCTCGAGGAAGAGCCCCGTGAGCGCCTTCAGCACGTTGGCCTTGTGCACGATCGTGACTTTCTTGCGGCCGTTCCTGAGCGCGTAGTCGAAGGCGAACTCGGCGATGCGGCGCGAGCCCGCGCGCGTGTTCACCCCCGAGCCCACCGCCACCGCCCTCGGATCGTCGCCCACCGGGATGTAGTGCTCGAAGCCCACGTAGAGGCCCTCGAGGTTCTCGCGCACCAGCACGAGGTCGATGTCCTCGAAGCGGCCGCCGGGGACGAGCGTGCGCGCCGGACGCAGGTTCGCGTAGAGCTGGAACTCCTCGCGCAGCCGCACGTTGGACGACCGGAAGCCGCCGCCGATCGGCGTGGTGAGCGGGCCCTTGAGCGCGAGGCGCGTCCTGCGGATGCTCGCGAGCGTTTCCGGCGGCAGCGGATCGCCGCACTCGGCGACGCCGCCCATGCCGGCCTTGCAGGTCTCCCACTTGAACGGCGCGCCTACCGCTTCGAGCACTTCGAGGGTGGCTTCGGTGACCTCCGGGCCGATGCCGTCGCCGGGGATCAGCGTCGCGGGAACGTGCTTCGATGTCGTGCTCATGCGACGAATTATACGTCGGGCGATCTGGCCCACCGACGCCGGACTTCTCCGAGTCCTACCGGAACTGCGCTCGCGCGCGGCGAATCCAAGCCACATGTCCATCCGGCGCCTGCTCATCGTCGTCGCGCTCGTCCTGCTCGTGCCGATCGTGCTGCTCGGCGCGCTGCTCGTCGTCGTGCAGACCGCGTGGGCGGAGCGCTGGGTCGAGGCGCGCGCGAGCGATGCGCTGCACCGCGACGTCCGGATCGAGGACATCAAGCTGCACCTCGGGTGGCCGCCGCGCGTCACCTTCGACCGGCTGCGCATCGCGAACCCGAACTGGGCCCTCACGCGCGAGCTCCTCGATGCGCGCGACCTTTCCGCGCAGGTCGAGGTCCCGCCGCTCTTCGCCGGCAAGGTCGTCATCCCGTACCTCGAGGCGCGCAGCGCGGTGGCCGGCCTCGAGATGCAGAGCCGGCGCGCGACCTGGCGCTTCGGCAACGAATCGACGAACGAGCCGGGCCGCCTGCTGCTGGGCATCGTGAAGGTGGCCGACGGGCGCGTGCGGTTCGTGTGGCCCGAGGAGAAGACCGACCTCGAGATCCTCATGAAGGGAAGCCTCGGCGAGGGCGGCGCGCTCGAGGCCACCGCGAGCGGGCGGTTCCGCGGCGACGCGATGAAGGCCACCGCGCGCTTCCCGCAGCTCGACCCGCAGCATGCCGCCGCCGGCCCGATCCGGTTTTCCGGCGATGCGACCGCGGGGCGCACGCACGTCTCGGCGCAGGGCATGTTCCGGACGCAGGGCGACGTGATGGACCTCCAGCTCAGGCTCTCGGGCGCGACCCTCAAGGACCTGAACCACCTGGTGCAGGTCGTGCTGCCCGACACGGCGCCCTACTCGCTCGAGGGCCGCCTCATCCACAACGGCAACGACTGGACCTTCGACGGCTTCCGCGGCAAGGTGGGCAACAGCGACCTGCACGGCGGGCTCACCTATCGCACGGGCGGCAAGCGCCCCTTCCTGCGCGCGGACCTGCACTCGGCGCTCCTCGACTTCCAGGACCTGGGCCCGCTCATCGGGGCGCCGCCCGGCAACAAGCCGGGCAAGGTGGCGAACCCGGAGCAGCGCGAGAAATCGGCTCGGCGCGAGGCGCGCAACGAGCTGCTGCCGCACACCGAGTTCAGCGTCGAGCGCTGGAACGCCATGGACGCGGACGTGCGGCTGGAATCGAAGCGCATCGCGCGCCCGCACGCGCTGGCGGTCGAATCCCTGGACACCCACATCGTGCTGAAGGACGCGCTGCTGCGCCTCGATCCCCTCGACTTCGGCTACGCCGGAGGGCACATCACGTCGGTCGTCGACATCGACGGGCGCGCCAAGCCGGTGCGGGGCCACCTCGAGGCGAACGTGCAGGGCGTGAAGCTCGCGCAGCTGGTGCCGAAGAGTCCCGCGGATGGCGACGGGGACGGCGGCGCGAGCGCGAAGACCGCGGATGCGGTGAAGGAAGCGCTCGGCGTGCTCTACGGGCGCGCGAAGCTCGACGGCACCGGGCGCTCCGTGGCGCAGCTCCTCGGCACCAGCGACGGTCGCATCACGCTCGCGGTGGACGGCGGCATGGTGAGCGACCTGCTCGTGAACCTCCTCGAGCTGGACATGCAGGACGTGCTGAAGCTCCTCGGCACGAAGAACCAGAAGACGCAGCTGCGCTGCGCGGTCGGCGGCTTCGCGGTGAAGGGCGGCGTGGTGAAGCCGGATGCGTTCGTGGTGGACACCGAGGATTCGCAGGTCAAGGTGAACGGGTCCCTGAGCCTCGCGGAGGAGAGCCTCGACCTCACGGTGCATCCGCTCCCGAAGGACCCGAGCTTCTTCTCGCTGCGCTCGCCGATCGACCTCGAGGGGCCGCTGCGCCATCCGAAGATGCGCATCCACAAGGGCCCGATCGCCGCGCGCATCGCCGGGGCCGTCGCCCTTGGCGCGGTGAATCCAGCCCTCGCGATCCTGCCGTTCGTCGACAACGGACCGGGCAAGGACACCAATTGCGGCCAGCTGCTCGCGCAGGCGCGCGGGCAGGGGGCCGAGAGGACGCGGTAGCTGCGAGGGTCAGCCGCCGCCGCGCGCAAAGGCGGCCGCGGGCAGGCGCGGGACGCTGTCGAAGTCGCGCGGAAGCGGACCCGTGAGGCTCGCGAGGAACGCCTCGATCGCGCGGATGTCCGCGGGCGCGAGGTCCTTCCCGAGCTGCACCTTCGCCATGATGCGCACCGCATCGTGGAGGCTCGCGACGGACCCGTCGTGGAAGTACGGCGGCGTCATCGCCACGTTGCGCAGCGTCGGCACCTTGAACACGTACAGGTCTGCCGGCTCGTGCGTCGCGTCGAAGCGGCCCTTGTCCACGGCAGGGCTGCGGGTCTCCTTCCAGTATTCCTCCACGACGCCGAACTTTTGGTAGCTTCCGCCGCCCACGCCGACGCCGTTGTGGCACGACGCGCAGCCCGTCTCGATGAACTTCGCGAGGCCGGCCCGCGCTTGCCCGTCGAGCGCGCGCGTGTCGCCGCGCAGGAAC
>DATIVM010000435.1:0-2308 GCA_035465975.1 Usitatibacter sp. | reverse complement strand
GCCGAGAAGCTCGGCTGGCGCGGCGGCCCGGTCCCGCAGGCTCGCAAGCCGTGCATCGGCAGCGGCTACTGCCAGCAGGGCTGCGCGTACGACTTCAAGCAGAGCCAGCTCATCACCCACATCCCGCGCGCGGTCGAGAAGGGCGCGCGCGTCTACTCCGACACCGAGGCGCAGAAGCTGGTCACGAGCGGTGGCAAGGTGACCGCGCTCGAAGCGGCCGTCCTCGATCGCGGCACCGGCTTGCCCAACGGGCGCAAGGTGCGCGTCGAGGCGAAGGCCTTCGTCGTCGCCGCGGGCGGCTACGGCTCGCCGGTCTTCCTCATGAGGAACGGCCTGAAATCGCGCCTGCCCGCCCTGGGCGAGCACACCTACTGCAACCCCTGCCCGATGGTTCACGCGGTCTTCGACGAGGAGATCATCCTCTTCCGCAACATCCCGGCGGCGTGGGGCATCGACCACTTCCGGCTCGCGACGATGGACGGCGGCCGCTACGTGGAGGGCGGCTACCTCTTCATGGCCAACCAGCTCCAGCCCGCCGAGCTCGCCGCGGTGCTGCCGGGCGTCGGCCCGTCGCACCGCAAGCTCATGGCGAACCTGCGCAAGCTCGGGGGCACGATCTGCTGGATCGACGACGTCGAGGAGGGCCACATCACGCTCGACGGCGACCGGCCGCGCTACCACGTCCCGCTCGGCGGCGGCAACGAGCTGCGCCTCCGCGACGCGTTCGCCAAGCAGGCGCGCCTGCTCCTCACCGTCGGCGCGAAGGAGGTGCTCTTCGGCGATCAGAAGGACACGCGCATCACCAAGCTCGAGGAGATCGATCGCGCCGTGGCCTCGCTCGCCGTCACGCCGGGCAACTTCGTCTTCGCGGCGCCCCACCCGGCGGGCGGCGCGCGCATGGGCAAAGACCCGCAGAAGAGCGTGGTCGGCATGGACCACCGCGTCCACGGGATGGATAACCTCTTCGTCGCGGATCCGAGCGTCTTCCCGACCGGGCCCAGCGTCGACCCGAGCCTGTCGATCATGGCGTTCTCGTGCGTCGCCGCCGAGCACGTGAAGACGCTCGTCTGAATGTGCGACACGCTGCTGCGCGTCCTCGGCGATCGCGTCCTCTTCGCCAAGAACTCCGACCGCGAGGCCGACGAGCCGCAGCGCCTCGAGTGGCACGCCGCGCGGGAGCACGCGCCGGCCGAACGCGTGCAGTGTACATGGATCTCGATCCCCCAGGCCGAGCGCACGTTCGCCACGCTGCTCAGCCGGCCCTTCTGGATGTGGGGCGCGGAGATGGGGGCGAACGAGCACGGCGTCGTCATCGGCAACGAGGCCGTCTTCACCCAGGAACCCGTGCCCGCCGAGGGCGGGCTCACCGGCATGGACCTGCTGCGGCACGCGCTCGAGCGCGCGCCCACCGCCGAGGAGGCGGTGCAGGTGATCACGACGCTCCACGAGCGCCACGGCCAGGGCGGCCGGTGCGGCTACGAAGACCGCGGCTTTCGTTACTTCTCGAGCTTCGCCGTCGCCGACGCGCGGCAGGCGTGGGTGGTCGAGACCGCCGGCCGCGAGTGGGCCACCGAGAAGGTCGAAGGCGCGCGGACGATCTCGAACGGACTGACGATCCCGGGCTTCGCCGAGAAGCACGGCGACTTCCTCAAGACGCGCATCTCGGCCTGCGCAGAGCGGCGCGCCCGCACGACCGCGAGCGCCGCGAGCGCCGCGAGCCTGTCGGACCTGCTCGCCGCCCTGCGCGACCACGGCGACGCGGCCTGGCCACGCTACAGCGCGGCGCGCGGCGCGATGCACGCGCCGTGCATGCACGCGGGCGGCCTGATCGCCGCGTCGCAGACGACCGGCTCGCTCGTCGCCGAGCTCTCGCCGGGCGGCGCGCGCCTCTTCGCGACCGGCACGAGCGCGCCGTGCGTCTCGGTCTTCAAGCCGGTCCGCGTCGGCGAGCCGCTCGATCTCGGTCCCGCGCCGGGCGCGGAGCGCGACGAGAGCCTCTGGTGGACGCACGAGCGGCTGCACCGCGCGGTGATGAGGAACCCCGCGCGGCTCGCGCCGCTGTTCGTCGCAGAGCGCGACGCGATGGAGGCGCGCTTCGTTTCGGGGAACGTGGGCGCAGCGGAGGCGTGGGAGGAAGCGGGCGCCGCGCTGCGGTCGTGGATCGACCGCGTGGAGGGCGTGAAGGACACGCGCGACGTGCGCCGGTGGGCGGTTCGGAGGTACTGGGCGAAGCGGCGGTGACCCGCCACGGCGGGGCTCGGCGGCTCTCCGACCTCAGAACAGCGACCACTTGGCGACCATCGCGCAG
>DATIVM010000434.1:0-6463 GCA_035465975.1 Usitatibacter sp. | reverse complement strand
TGGACGTGCGCGACAACCTGAAGAACGCGGGATAGCCTTTCCGCGGCGCAGGCAGCCTGCGCGGCCCGCGCCGCGCAGGCTTTTTCATGCCCGGTATCATGCCGCCTCCGAAGCGCGAGGAGGCGGACATGCAGTCCTGGTTCCTGAAGGCGGGCGAGCGCGACGCGACGCTGGAATTGCGCGAAGCGGCGGTCCCGGAGCCGGCGTCCGGCCAGCTCCTGCTGCGCATGCGCGCCGCGGCGCTCGATCGGGGCGAGTTCATCGTCGGTCACGGCCTGTCGAAGGCGGGCAGCGCGAAACCCGCGGGCATGGAAGGCGCGGGCGAGGTGGCGAAAGCGGGCGCGGGCACGAGCGGCTTCGCGCCGGGCGATCGCGTGATGGGACGCTGCGCGGGGGCCTTCTCCGAGTACGCGTTGATCGACGCGCGCGAGGCGATGCACGTTCCGGCGAACCTCTCGTGGGAGGAGGCGGCGTCGATCCCGCTCGCGTTCCTGGTGGTGCACGACATGCTGGTCCTGCAGGGCCGCCTGCGCGCCGGCGAATGGCTGCTCGTGACGGGGGTTTCCTCGGGCGTCGGCGTCGCGGCCCTGCAGGCGGCGAAGGCGCTGGGCGCGAAGGTGATCGGAACCTCGGGCTCCGCGGAGAAGCTCGCGCGGCTCGGGCCGCTCGGGCTCGACGTGCCGCTCGCCACGCGCGCGCCCGATTTCCGCGATGCGGTCCTGCGCGCCACCGACGGCCGCGGCGCGGACCTCGTCGTCAACACGGTCGGCGGCTCGGTGTTCGCCGAGTGCGTGCGATCGATGGCCTTCGAGGGACGGCTCGCGGTGGTGGGCTATGTCGACCACGTGCTCGCCGCGCAGATCGACCTGCAGGCGGTGCACGCGAAGCGCCTGACCCTCTTCGGCGTCTCGAACAAGCTGCGCAGCGCCGAGCAGCGCGCCGCGGCCGTGCCCGCCTTCGTGCGCGACCTGCTGCCGTTCTTCGCCCGGGGGACGATCCGGCCGCTCGTCGACAGCGTGCATCCCTTCGCCGGGCTTCCCGCCGCGCGGGAGCGCATGGAATCGAACCGCCACACCGGGAAGATCGTCCTCGCCATCGCCTGAGGCGAGCGCCCGCGAACGGGGCTTGACGCGGCGCATTCCGTAAGCGTAGCCTTACCGTAAGTATCGCCTTACGGATCAACCGCCATGCCCGACGCCGACGCCCAGCTCGCGGCCCTCGCCGATCCCACGCGCCGCGCCATTTTCGAGCGACTGGCGCGCAAGCCCCTGCCCGTCGGCGAGCTCGCGGCCGGATTTCCCATCTCCCGGCCGGCCGTCTCCCAGCACCTGCGCTTGCTCGAGGCGGCGCGCCTGGTGGAGCACGAGAAATCGGGCACGCAGAACATCTATCGCGTCAATCCCGAGGGCATCGCCGCCCTCCGCCGCTACCTGGACCAGCTCTGGAGCCGCGCGCTCGGCGATTTCAAGGCCGCGGCCGAAGCGAGCTATCACCGACGAAAGGACCGCCCATGAGCGTGGACGTGCAGGAAATCCTGGTACGCAAGAGCATCGTCGTCGAGGCGCCCCGCGAGCACGTGTTCCGCACCTTCACGGAACGGTTCGATACCTGGTGGCCGCGGTCGCACCACATCGGCAAGGCGGCCGCGTTCACCGCGACGCTCGAGCCGCGCGCCGGCGGCCGGTGGTTCGAGCGCGGCGAGGACGGCAGCGAGTGCGAGTGGGGCGCGGTGCTCGCGTGGGAGCCGCCGGAGCGCGTGGTGCTGCGATGGGACATCGGCGCGGACTTCCAGCCGCAGCCCGGCCTCGGCACCGAGGTCGAGGTCCGGTTCGTCGCCGAGGCGGCGGAGCGCACGCGCGTGGTCCTCGAGCATCGCAAGCTGGAGCGCTACGGCGACAAGGCGGAGATGATGCGCGCGCTCTTCGATTCCCCGAACGCCTGGAGCGGCATCCTCGAGGAATTCGCGCGCGCCGCCGCACGCTGAGGTTCGGCGGAGCGCGACGGCCGGCGCGTGACGCAATCGAGCCCGACGTCAGCGCCGGCGCGTGCCGAAGAACACGATCGTCGCGAGCCCCGCGAGCACCAGCGCGGCACCGGCGATCTTCCACGCCGGCAGCGGCTCGCCGAGGAGGAGCGCCGAGGAGGCGATGCCGAACACCGGAATGAGGAGCGCCCACGGGGAGACCACCGCCGCGTCGTAGCGCCCGAGGAGGAAGCTCCAGGCGCCGAAGCCGAGCAGCGTGTTGCCGACCACCTGCCACGCGACCGCGATCCACGCCCAGGGGCCCGCCTCGCGGACCGCGTTCCACGCGACCTGCGGGCCCTCGAGGGCGAGCGTGAGCGCGAGGAGCGGCGGCACCGCGAAGATGCTCGCCCAGGCGACGAACGGCAGCATCGGGAACGGCCGCTCGGCCTGGGCGACCGCCTTCTTCCCCGCCATGTTCGCGCCCGCCCAGGAGAGCGCCGCGACGAGCACCATGGCGACGCCCGCGGGCGTGGCCGAGGCGTCGAGGCGCGAGGCGATGAGCACCAGGCCGGCCACCGCGATGACGGATCCGGCGACGGTCATCGCGCTCACGCGCTCGTGGAAGAGCCACGCGGAGAGCGCGATCGTGAAGAACACCTGCGCCTGGATCACGAGCGAGGCGAGCCCCGGCGAGATGTCCTCGCGCATCGCGTAGAAGAGCATCCCGAACTGCCCCGCGCCGAGGAAGATGCCGTAGAGCGCGAGCCAGCGCCACGGCGTGCGCGGGCGCGGCAGGAGGAACACGAACGGGAAGGCCGAGAAGACGAAGCGCAGCAGCGCGAAGAGGAACGGCGGCAACCCGCGCAGGCCGACCTTGATCACGACGAAGTTGGTGCCCCAGACCGCCACCACCAGGAAGGCGAGCGCGACGTGGCGAAGGCTCATCGCTCCGTGCTCTCCGCGAGCACGGACTCGAGGATCTGGTTCGAGGTCGGCATGACGGCCATCCTATAATGCAATCGAAACGACCGTCATTCGAGCCGGGAGACCGATGAGCGCCGAGGAGACCGCGATCCGCTGGATGGCCGAGGAGGACGCGGTGCGCGCGCGCCTGCACCCGAAGACGGGATTCGCGCGGCCCGAGCAGCTCGCCGGGCGCACGGGGCTCGAGATGCTGCAGGCGATGCTCGCCGGCGAGATCCCGCGTCCGCCGATCTCGGAGACGCTCGACTTCCTCCTCGTGCGCGTGGAGCCCGGCTTCGCGGTCTTCCAGGGGCGCCCGCAGCTGCGCCACTACAATCCGCTCGGCACCGTGCACGGCGGATGGTTCGCGACGCTCCTCGATTCGGCGCTCGGCTGCGCGGTGCAGACCTCCCTTCCCGCAGGCAGGGCCTACACCACCATGGAGTTCAAGGTGAGCCTCGTGCGGCCGCTCACCGAGGCGGTACCTCTCGTGCGCGCGGAAGGGAAGCTGCTGCACGCGGGCAGGCAAGTTGCCACGGCCGAGGCGCGGCTGGTGGGACCCGACGCCAAGCTGTACGCGCACGGCACGACGACGTGCCTGGTGTTCGAGCGGGAATAGCGGGGCTGTCTCACGCGCATCGGGCGTTCCACTCGTCGCGCAGCAGCCCGTAGAGGGCGGAGTCGGACTTCTCGCCGCGCACGATCCAGCGCTCGCGCAGCAATCCCTCGCGCCGGAAGCCGAGGCGCTCGAGGACGTTCGCCGAGGCGGTGTTGCGCGGGTCGATGTCGGCCTCGAGGCGGTTCAGGTCCATCGCGTCGAACGCGTGGCCGATGAGCGCCGGCAGCGCCTCGCCCATGTAGCCGCGGCCCCAGTGCTCCCTGCCCAGGATGTAGCCGATCTCGGCGCGGGCGCTGCGGGCGACGATGTTGAAGAGCAGGCACACGCCGAGGAACGCGCCGTCGGCGTTGCGCTCGATGGCGAGCTGCAGGTTGGAGCCGTCGGCGTATCCGGCCTGGATGCGCTCGACCATCTCGTCGGCCTGGGCGCGCTCCGCCATCGGCTGGCGCGCGAGATAGCGCGTGCCTTCCGGGTTCGAGTAGAGCGCGAAGAGCGCCGCGGCGTCGCCCTCGTCCATGCGGCGCAGGCGGACGCGGGGCAGTACGGCGAGGCTGGAATCGGGGGGCACGGCGATCCTCCAGGGAACGAAGCGCCGAGCATTATGCGGGAACGTGCCAGCGCGCGCCGTCGGCGCAGCAGCCCCCGGCGGCCGGTCTGGACGAAACCCGCGCGCGGGGGTACCGTCAGCCGCGCCGAACGACAACGAACCGGGGAGGCAGGCATGCGCTCGACGAAGGTATGGCTGGCATGCGTTTCACTGGCGGTCGCGGGATGCGCCACGACCGGCGGCGCGATGGAAAGCGCCGGGGACTCCCGGCTCCTGCGCGTGGAGTCCGATACGCCGGTGGGCGGCTTCGGCTGGCCCGAATCGGTCGGCTGCGACACCGCGCACCACGTGCTCTACGTGAGCCAGTTCGGCGGCGAGAAGCCCAACCCGCCGGCGAAGGACGGCCTCGGCTACATCAGCAAGGTGGCGCCCGACGGCAAGGTGATCGAGAAGCGCGCGTTCGACGTGACCCTCAACAAGCCGAAGGGGATCTGGATCGAGGGAACGCGCCTCTGGGTGACCGACATCGACTCGCTGTGGATCTTCGACACCGCCACGCGCAAGGGCCGGCGCGTCGAGCTCCCCGGGATCCAGTTCGCGAACGACGTCGCGGTGATGAACGGCGCGGCCTACGTGAGCGACAACCGCAGCGACCAGCTCTTCCGCGTCGAGCCGGCGGACTTCCTCGACGCCTCCGTCCACCCGAAGGCCGAGCCGCTGTGGTCGAAGAAGGGCATCTTCCCGAACGGGCTCTGGCCGGCGAAGGACGGCGGCCTCCTGATGGTGGGCTTCCAGGCGCCCGACAAGCCGAGGGCGATCTACGAGATGAAGAGCGACGGCACCGTTGCCGATCTCTCCCAGCCCATCGGCCGCCTCGACGGCCTCTACCAGATGGGCGACGGCTCCCTCCTCGTGACCGACTGGGACAGCGGCTCGGTCTTCCGCTGGAGCGCGAAGGACGGCGTGCAGGTCCTCGGCCGCAACTTCAAGGGCCCCGCCGACCTGTGCGTCATGGGCGACACGATCTACGTCCCCGACCTGGTCAAGGGCGAGGTGCGGATCCTGAAGGTCGCCCGGTAGCCGATCGAGGGGGATTCCTCCCAACGGAGCATGCGCCGGCCGAACACGCTTCGCGCCGGCGGCTCCAACGAGAGGGCCGGACGTCGGCCCGAACGCCAAGGAGAATTCCCCATGACCCAGGCCCTTTCCGCGCTGGCGGCCGGCGCGCTGCTGGCGCTCGGCGCTTCCGGCTGCGCTTCGTGGCATTCCGGTTCGGCGCACGAAGCCGGCACGTATGGCACCGGCGTCACGATGAACACGACCACCGCGCCGGCGCAAGGCAACCGCAACGCGTTGATGGCCACCGTGGACGACCAGGTATCGCGCGACATCGAGCAGGCCTTGCACGCCGCGAACGGCATCGACGCGCGCGACATCACGGTGCGGTCGATGAACGGCCACGTCGAGCTGAACGGCACGGTGCGCAGCGACGCCGAGCGGCAGCGCGCGATCGAGGTCGCCCGCAACACCGACGTGGAGCACGTGGTCGACGTGCGGGACAACCTGCGCGTCGCGAGCTAGGGAGGACGCCATGAGATCACGAACCGCCGCAGCGCTGCTCCTCGCCTCGGCCGCCGCCTTCGCGGCGCCGGCCTTCGCCGACGTCTATGCTCCGGAGGTCTCGACCCCGATCGTCCGCGCCTACACCGTGGAGGAGGCGCCCGTCGTCGACCATTCGGTCCCCGCGGGGACCTACTACGTCGAGGAGCCCTCCTACGTCGAGGCGCCCATCGTCGTCATCGCCCCCGCGCAGGGCGAGGACGCGCTGATCACGCGCGACGTCGTCGACACGATCGCGAACGACCCGCGCATCCCGGGGGACCCCGGCGTGAACATCGGCGTCTCGACGTTCCGCAACGACGTCACGCTCACCGGGCGCGTGATCACGCCGCGCCAGGGCGAGATCGCCGCGGAGGACGCGCACAGCGTGGACGGCGTGCGCGATGTGTACAGCGACATCCGGCCGCGGGTGGGAGGGAGCTGAGCGTCGCCGTTTGGCGACACATCGCGTTTCCCCGACCGCTCGGGTCGGGTTTGCATGCCGTTCGTCGGCCCTGCTTGGATCACCCTCGTCCGTCTTGATGGAATCGGCGGCGAACCGAACCGACCCACCCGGGAGGAAACGTGATCCGCAATTCCACGAACAAATCGGTGCACGCGCTCTTCGCGATGCTGCTCGCCGTCGGCACGATGCTGATGCTCGCCGGGTGCGGCTCCGGCGGCGGAAGCTCGACCTCGGCATCGAAGTCGAGCATGGTCGTCGGCAAGGTGGTCGCGGCCAAGAGCACCTCGGTGAGCCTCGCCGCGA
>DATIVM010000433.1:0-3034 GCA_035465975.1 Usitatibacter sp. | reverse complement strand
TCGACAAGGCGAGCCTGGTGGGCTCCATCGGGGTGATCATCAGCAGCTTCGGCTTCACCGGCACCATGGAGAAGCTCGGCATCGAGCGGCGCGCGTACACGGCCGGGGACAACAAGGATTTCCTCGATCCCTTCGCCCCGGAGAACCCCGACCAGCGCGCCCACGCGCAGAAGATGCTCGAGGAGATCCACCAGCAGTTCATCACGGCGGTGCGCGACGGCCGGGGCGCGCGGCTGAAGGAGACGCCCGACATGTTCTCGGGCCTCATCTGGACCGGGACGCGCAGCGTCGACCTGGGCCTCGCCGACGCGTTCGGCAGCACCCAGTACGTGGCGCGCGACGTGATCCACGCCGAGAAGATCGTCGACTACACGCCGGAGGACACGGTGTTCGACGTGCTCTCGCGCCGCTTCGGCACGATGTTCGGCGCCGCTTTCGGCCGCGCCGCCGCGCAGTCCGCGCTGCAGGGCGCGGGCGGGCTGCGCTAGCCGCGTGGAGACCTTCGCGCCCGGAGCGCCGCGCGTCGACCTGGACCTCGCGCGCGAGGCCTTCGACCGCAGCGCCGTGGGCCTCGCCGTCGTCACGCCCGAAGGCGTCTTCCGGCAGGTGAACCGGGCGTTCTGCGCGATCACCGGCTACACGCGCGAGGAGCTCGAGGGCCGCCCCTTCACCGCGATCACCCATCCGGACGACGTCGCGCGCGACGAGGAGTCGTTGCGCGCCGTGCGCTCCGGCTCCGACGGCCCGGGCACGGTCGACAAGCGCTACCTGCGCAAGGGGGGCGGCGAGGTGTGGGTGTGGCGCTGCGTCGCGGTCGTGCGCGACGCGGCCGGGGCGCCGCGCTTCCTCGTGGGCGCCTACGTGGACCTCACCGAGCAGCGCAACAAGGAGCGCGCGCTGCAGCAGACGCACGGCTTCCTGCGCGCGATCGTGGAGACCTCGCCGATCGCGATCTACACCACGGACCGCGAAGGGCTCGTCACCTTCTGGAACTCGGCGGCGGAGCGCACGTTCGGCTTCACGCGCGACCAGGCGCTCGGCCGCATCGCGCCCTTCGTGGCGAAGGAGAATTACGAGGATGTGCGGGCGCTTCGCGAGCGCGTGCTCGCGGGCGAGGTGATCGACGGCCTCCAGCTCGAGGGCATCCGCGCCGACGGCAGCCCCATCGCCATCCGCGGCTCGGCGGCGCCGCTGCGCGACGCGGAGGACCGCATCGTGGGCCTGCTCATCGCCTGCGTGGACGTGACCGAGGCGCGGCGGGCGGCCGACGAGCTCGAGCGGCACCTGCATTTCACGCGCGCCCTGATCGACGCGATCCCGAACCCGGTCTACTTCAAGGACATCGAAGGCCGCTATCGCGTGCACAACCGGGCCTGGGCCGAGCTCTTCGGCGGCGGCGAGAACTGGCTCGGGAAGACCGTCTTCGACATGTACCCGCGCGAGATCGCCGAGGCCCACGGCGAGCGCGACCGCGGGCTCTTCGAGCGGCCCTCGTCCACGACCTACGAGCTGCTCATGCCGACCGCGGTCGGCGAGACGCGCCAGATGCTCTACAACAAGGTGAGCTTCGTCGACCAGCGGGGCGAGGTCGCGGGGCTCATCGGCGTGGTGACCGACGTCACCCGCTACAAGGAGACGGAGCGCGCGCTGGAGGCGAGCGAGGCGCGCTTCCGCGTGCTCACGGAAAGCTCGCTCGACCTCATCTCGGTGATCGAGGCCGACGGCCGGATCCGCTACCAGAGCGGGGCGCTGCGCAGCCTCCTCGGCTACGACCCGGCGGAGACGATGGGCAAGAACGTCTTCGAGCTCGTCCATCGCGACGATGCCGAGCACATGCGCGCGGCGATGCGGCGCATCATCGAGACGCGCCAGACCACGGCGCCCGTCGAGCTGCGCTTCCGCCACCGCGACGGCACGTGGCGCACGTTCGAGTCGCTCGGCACCAACTGCCTGGACAACCCGCACATCGGCGGGGTGGTGTTCAACTCGCGCGACGTCACCGACCGCAAGGTGATCCAGCAGCGCATCCAGCACCTCGCCTACCACGACAACCTGACGGGGCTGCCGAACCGCTCGCTGCTGCAGGACCGCCTCGCCCACGCCATCGCGCGCGCCGAGCGCTCGCACCGCAAGGTGGCGGTGCTCTTCATCGACCTCGACAACTTCAAGAACATCAACGACACCCTGGGGCACGACGTGGGCGACGAGCTGCTGCGGCAGGTGGCGCGCCGGCTCTCGGACTGCGTGCGGGTCGAGGACACCATCGCGCGCCAGGGCGGCGACGAGTTCATCGTGCTGCTCGACAGCCTCGAGGACAGCCGCGGGGCGTCGCTCGTCGCGCAGAAGGTGCTGAACGGCCTGCGCATGCCGTTCCCGCTCGGCGGCACCGAGCAGCACGTGAGCGCCTCCGTGGGCATCTCGCTCTATCCGGAGGACGGCCGCGACGCGCAGACGCTCATGAAGAACGCGGACACGGCGATGTTCCACGACAAGAGCCTCGGCAAGAACACCTACCAGTTCTTCACCTCGCAGATGAACATCGCGGTGAAGCGCCGCATGACGCTCGAATCGGCGCTGCGCCGCGCGGTGATGCAGAAGGACTTCGTGCTCCACTACCAGCCCGAGATCGACCTCGAGACCGGCGAGGTCATCGCGGTGGAGGCGCTGGTGCGCTGGAAGACCGAGGACAGCGGCACGGTGATGCCGGGCGACTTCATCCCGCTCGCCGAGGAGACCGGCCTCATCAACGAGATCGGCGAATGGGTGCTGCGCGAAGCGTGCCGCCAGGCGCAGGCGTGGCACGGCATGGGGCTCGCGCGCCGCCGCATGGCGGTGAACCTCTCCGCGCGCCAGTTCTCGGAGCCGGGCTTCCTCGAGATGGTCACGCGCGTGCTCGCGCAGACGGGCCTCGATCCCTCCTGCCTCGAGCTCGAGATCACGGAGAGCCAGGTGATGCGCCAGACCGAGGGCGTGATGACGCTCCTCAACCGCCTCTCCAAGATGGGCGTGCAGCTCGCCATCGACGACTTCGGCA
>DATIVM010000432.1:0-3310 GCA_035465975.1 Usitatibacter sp. | reverse complement strand
ATCGTGGCCGCGCCGCTGCTGTTCGCGCTGTTCTCGAACGCGATCGCCTTCGAGCGCCTGGCGGGCCTCTCGGAGCAGGCGGTGCATTCGGCGGTGCGCGTGACGCAGACGAGCCGCTCCCTCCTTTCGACCATCACCGCGCTCGAGCGGTCCGCACGCCAGTACGCGGTGGCCGGGGAGGCCACCTTCCTCGACGCCTACCGCTCGAACCGCGAGCGCTATCTGCAGAGGATCCGCGAGCTGGAGGCGATGGCCCTTTCCGACGAGCAGCGCGAGCTGCTGCGCGCGATCGAGCGCCGGGAGCGCGGCATCAACGACCTCGTCGTGCGCATGGGGCCGGTGCCCGCGCTCTCGCAGCAGCTCCCGGCGGAATTCAACGCCCTCGTCGAGAACGCGCAGGCGCTGGTGCAGCTCGGCGACCACGTGATCGACCAGGGCATCTCGGAGCTGCGCATGCAGGCCGAGCAGTCGCGCAACAGCGTCTTCTGGCTCGTGATCGCGCTGATCCCGACCGCCGTCGCGCTCATCGGCGCCTTCACTTTCCTCATCGCGCGCCCCATCGGCCAGGTGAGCGCCAGCATCCGCGCGTTGGGCGAAGGCCATTTCGCGAGGCCGATCCGCATCGAGGGCCCGGGCGACATGGTGCGCCTGGGCGAGCAGCTCGACTGGCTGCGCGAGCGGCTGGTCGCGCTCGAGGCGCAGAAGACGCGCTTCCTGCAGCACATCTCCCACGAGCTGAAGACGCCGCTCACGGCGCTGCGCGAGGGATCGGACCTCCTCTCCTCGGGCGTCGTGGGCAACCTCAACGCCGAGCAGCGGGAGATCGCGCGCATCCTGCAGCACAACTCGATCGAGCTGCGCAAGCTCATCGAGGGCCTGCTCAACTACAGCGCCGTGCACGCGCAGGCCTCCTACCTCGACGCGAGGATCGTGCCGCTGCGCGAGGTGGTGCGCCGCGTGGTGAACGACCGCAAGCTCGCCATCGTCGCCAAGGGCATCCGCATCGAGCTCAACTGCGAGAACGTCGCCGCCTACTGCGACGAGGAGAAGATCCGCGTGACCCTCGACAACCTGCTCTCGAACGCCGTGAAGTACTCGCCGGAGCTCGGCCTCGTCTCGATCAAGCTCTACAAGGACCGCGGCGACGCGGTCTTCGAGGTGCTCGACGAAGGCCCCGGCATCCCGGCCCACGAGCGCGAGCGCATCTTCGAGGCCTTCTACCGCGGTCTCGAGGAGCCGGCCGCGGCGGTCAAGGGAAGCGGGCTCGGGCTCTCCATCGTGAAGGAATACGTGACCATGCACCGCGGCTCGATCGAGGTGCTCGACGGGCCGGGCGCGCATTTCCGCATCCGGATCCCGCGCCGCAAGGCGGAGAGCCGGGAGCAGGCCGCATGAGGAAGATCGCGGCGGCGCTCCTCGCCCTCTTTCTCCCGGCCTGCGCGCAGCTCGGGAGCGCGGGGCCCGGGCTCGCGCCGCAGGCCTCGGCCACACGCGCGAGCGAGGCGCTCGGCACCTACCTCGACGAGCTGCGCGCCATGGACGAGGCGCGCCTCGCCGAGGAAGCGGCGCGCCAGCGCCGCCTGGCCGGGCACGACGCGAGCGACCTCGAGCGCGTGCGCGCGGCGCTGGCGCTCTCGCTCGTCCCGCACGCCGATGAGGCGGAGATCCTCGCCCTGGTCGAGCCCGTGGCGCGGAACGGCAATGTGTCGTCCGATGTGCGCGGGATGGCAAGCTTCTTGCAAGCAATGGCCGGCGAACGCCGTCGCCTTCGGGAGAGCGCCGCGACGGCGGGGAACAAGCTGCGCGACGAGCGCCGCGCCCACGAGCAGGAAAAGCAACGCGCCGAGGCGCTGCAGCAGCGGGCTGCCGAGCTGCAGCAGAAGCTGGACGCGCTTTCGGAGCTCGAGAAGAGCCTCTCCAACCGACCACCTACGAGCCGCTGATGTCGAAACAAGGTAAAGCTTCGCTGTTGCTGGTGGACGACGATCCGGACCTGCTGCGTCTGCTCGCCATCCGCCTGAAGGCCAACGGATACGCCGTGACCGCCGTCGAGAGCGGCCGCCGCGCCCTCGCGTCGATCGCCGCGTCGCGCCCCGACCTGGTCCTCACCGACCTGCGCATGGAAGGCATGGACGGCATGGCCCTCTTCCAGGAGATCCAGTCCGCGTACCCCGGATTGCCCGTGATCATCCTCACCGCCCACGGCACCATCCCCGACGCGGTCGCCGCCGTGAAGCGCGGCGTCTTCGGCTACCTCACCAAGCCCTACGACGCCGAGGAGCTCCTCATGCACATCGACCGCGCGCTGACGCTCCACGGCGGCTCGAGCGCCATGCAGGCGGGCATTGGGCAGGTGTGGCGCGAGGACATCGTCACGCGCTCCTCGCTCATGGAGGACCTGCTCGCCAAGGCGCAGCGCGTCGCCGCGGGCGATGCGAGCGTGCTGATCCAGGGCGAGAGCGGCTCGGGCAAGGAGCTGCTCGCGCGCGCGATCCACCGGGCCAGCCCGCGCGCGAACCAGCCGTTCGTCGCGATCAACTGCGGCGCGATCCCCGAGACGCTCCTCGAGAGCGAGCTCTTCGGCCATACCAAGGGCTCGTTCACCGGCGCCATCGCCGACCAGAGGGGCCTCTTCGTCGCCGCCGACAAGGGCACCCTCTTCCTCGACGAGATCGGCGACATGCCGCTGCCGCTCCAGGTGAAGCTGCTGCGCGTGATCGAGACGCGTGAGGTGCGCCCGATCGGCGCGACGCGCGCGATCCCGTTCGACGTGCGCATCATCTCCGCGACGCACCGCGATCTCGCGCGCGAGAAGGAGGCCGGCACCTTCCGCGAGGACCTCTACTACCGCCTGAACGTCGTGTCGCTGAAGCTGCCCTCGCTCGACGAGCGCCCCGAGGACATCCCGCTCCTCGCCGAGCACTTCCTCGCGAAGCTCGCCCCCCGCTACGGGCGCGAGAAGGCGTCGTTCTCGCCCGAGGCGCTGGAGCTCCTGGTGAAGGCCAAGTGGCCGGGCAACGTGCGCCAGCTCTACAACGTCGTCGAGCAGTCGATCGCGCTCTGCCCCACGTCCATCATTCCGCAGACGTTCGTCGAGCAGGCGATCCAGGTCGAGATGCACGAGATGACGTCGTTCGAGGATGCGCGCAAGCGTTTCGAGCGCGACTACCTCACGCGCATCCTCAAGCTCACCCGCGGCAGCGTGACGCAGGCGGCGAAGCTCGCACGGCGCAATCGCACCGAGTTCTACAAGCTCCTGCAGCGCCACGGCATCGAGGCCGCGGTGTTCAAGAGCACCGTGAAATAGGGT
>DATIVM010000431.1:0-2556 GCA_035465975.1 Usitatibacter sp. | reverse complement strand
TACGAGGAGTGCCTCGTGCCGCTCATCTTCGAGCCGTACGCGCGCGACCTCGCCGCGCGCCTCGCGTCGCGGCCGCCCGCGCGCATCCTCGAGATCGCGGCGGGCACGGGCGTGCTCACGCGCGCGATGGCCGCGGCGCTTCCGGCCTCGAGCGCCATCGTCGCGACCGACCTCAACGGGCCGATGCTCGAATGCGCCCGGGGGATCGGCACGGCGCGCCCCGTCGAGTGGCGCGAGGCCGATGCGATGGCGCTGCCGTTCGACGACGGCGCGTTCGACGCGATCGCCTGCCAGTTCGGCGTGATGTTCTTCCCCGACAAGCGGGCCGCCTTCTCGGAGGCGCGGCGCGTGCTGCGGCCCGGGGGCCTCCTCGCCTTCAGCGTCTGGGATCGCATCGAGGAGAACGAATTCGCCGACGTGGTGACCGCGGCGCTCGCGCGCGTCTTTCCGCACGATGCGCCGCGCTTCCTCGCGCGCACGCCCCACGGCTATCACGACGAGGAGGCGATCCGCGCGGACCTCGCGAAGGCCGGGTTCCGCGGACGCGTCGAGTTCGATACCGTCCCGGGGCGCAGCCGCGCGGACTCGCCGCGAATCCCCGCGATCGCCTACTGCCAGGGCACGCCGCTACGCAACGAGATCGAGGCGCGCGATGCCTCCGGGCTCGCGGAAGCCACGCGGGTCGCCGCGGACGCGATCGCAAGGCGATTCGGGCGCGGCCCGGTGGATGGAAAGATCCAGGCCCACGTGGTGCGCGTTACTTGATCCCCGCCTGCATGAACGACTGCATGAACTGGCGCTGGAAGAGCAGGAACGCGACGAGGAGCGGCGAGACCGCCATGAGGGTCCCCGCGCTGATCACCGCCCAGTCGACGCCGGACTCGGGCGCGCCGAAGATCGCGAGCCCGACGGTGAGCGGGCGCGTGTTCACCGAGTTGGTGATGATGAGCGGCCACAGGAAGTTGTTCCAGTGGTAGCTCACGGAGACCAGCGCGTAGGCGAGGTAGGTGGGGCGCGCGAGCGGCACGTACACGCGCCACAGCACGCCGAGCATCGAGCAGCCCTCGACGCGCGCGGCGTCCTCCAGCTCGCGGGGGATGGTCTTGAACGTCTGGCGCAGCAGGAAGATCCCGAACGCGCTCGCCATGTAGGGCAGGCCGATGCCGAGGATCGTGTCGACGAGGCCGAGGCGCGCCATGGTCCGGTAGTTCTCGACGATCAGCACCTCGGGCATCACCATGAGCTGCACCAGCACCAGGCCGAAGGCGATGTCGCGCCCGGCGAAGTCGAAGCGCGCGAAGGCGAACCCGGCGAGCGTGCACAGCACGAGCTGCGCGGAGAGGATCATCGTGACGAGGATCACGGTGTTCACGAAATGCCGCGCGAAGGGCGCGTAGCTCCACGCCTTGCGGAAGTTGTCGAGCGTGAGGGGCGCGAGGGGATCGAAGTGCGTGGCGAGGATCGCCGGGTGCAGCGCCGCCCAGAACGCGTAGGCGAGCGGCGCTACCCACAGGAGCGCGAGGAGCCAGGCGGCGGCCTTCTCGACGCCCGTCACGACTCGCGTCTCGCCTGCTTCACGCGGTACATCGCCTCGTCGGCGCGCTTGAGCAGGTCGTGCACCGTCGTTCCCGATTGCGGATAGGTGGCGCTGCCGATGCTCGCGCGGACGTCGAGCGTGAGGGAATCGATCGTGTAGGGCTTCGCGAGGTCCTCGCCGAGCTTGAAGGCGATCGCCGCGCCCATGTCGGCGTCGGCGCCGTTCAGCATCACGACGAACTCGTCGCCGCCCACGCGCGCGATCACGTCGGAGCTGCGCGCGTCGGCGCGCAGCCGCTCGGCCACGGCCACGAGCAGCTTGTCGCCCACGTCGTGACCATGGGTGTCGTTCACCTGCTTGAAGCCGTCGAGGTCGATGAAGAGGAGCGTGAGGGGGGTCCCGTCGCGTTTCGAGGTCTCCACCGCATGCGCGGCGATCTCGCGCAGGAGCGCGCGGTTCGCGAGTCCCGTGAGCGGATCGTGCTGTGCACGGTGCTGCGCGAGGGCGATCATCTGCGAGGCGCGCACCAGCGCCTGGCCGACCTCGTCGGCTTCGCGCACGCCGAGCGGAGGGACGACGATGTCCTCGGTGCGCCCGAGCTCGGAGGCGGGGCGCTCCAGCCGGCGGATCGCGCTCGCGATGTTGCCGCCGATGCCCCAGGCGAGCGCGAGCCCCAGGGCGAGGATCATGGCGGTCCCCGCGGCGAAGAGGAGCGTGCGCTGCTGCACCCGTTGGGCGATGGCGGCGCGCGGGATCCCGAGCGCGACCGTCCAGCCCGTCGCCGGCGACCGGCTGTAGGCGGAGATCACCGCGACGCCCTCGAGCGTGGAGCCCTCGACGGCGCCCTCGGGCACGCGGGCGATTTCGCGCAGCAGGAAATCGGCTCCCGGCTTGCCGAGGAAGCGCTCGTGCTCCTGCGTCCTCGCGACGATCCTCCCCGTGCGATCGAAAACCACGCCGATCCAGCCTTCGGGAAGATGCTGCTCGTTGAGGATGGCGAGGAAGCGATCGGGCACTTC
>DATIVM010000430.1:0-3217 GCA_035465975.1 Usitatibacter sp. | reverse complement strand
GACCCGCTTGCCCGAGCGCTCGCCGGCCTCCAGCGCGAGCCGGACGTTGCCGAGCCGCTCGCGTCGTGCCGACCGCTCCGTGCGCAATGCCTCGAGGCGCCGTACCCGTCCCTCGTTGCGCGTGCGGCGCGCCTCCACGCCCTTGCGGATCCAGGCCTCCTCCTGCGCGAGCTCCTTGTCGAACTTGCGGTTCACCACCGCCTCGATCGCGAGCATCCCGGCCTTGCGCGCCTCGTAGGCGCTGAAGTTCCCGGGGAAGCTCATGAGCCGGCCGCGATCGAGCTCGACGATGCGCTGCGCCACGCGATCGAGGAAGCGCCGGTCGTGCGTCACGAAGAGCACCGCGCCGGGGAGCGCGACGAGGCTCTCCTCGAGCCCCTCGATCGCGGCGATGTCAAGATGGTTGGTGGGCTCGTCGAGGAGCAGGAGCTGCGGCTCGGATACGAGCGCGCGCGCGAGCGCGACGCGCTTCTTCAATCCGCCGGACAGCTCCGCCACCGGTCGATCGGCGTCGAGGCCGAGGCGCGTGAGGGTCGATTCGATCCGATGCTCGAGCGCCCAGCCGCCGCTCGCGTCGAGCGCCTCGTGCAGGCGCCCCATGCGCGCGAGGTCGCCCGCGTGCGCCGCCGCATGGTAATCGACGAGGAGTTGCCGCGCCTCGCCCAGGCCGCTCGCCGCGGCCTCGAAGATCGTCTGCCCGGCCACGAATTCGGGCTCCTGGTGCACCGCCGCGATGCGCAGCCCCGGGGCGCTCCACACGGTGCCGTCGTCGGGACGCGCGGCGCCCTCGATGATGCGCAGGAGGCTCGACTTGCCGCTGCCGTTGCGCCCGATCAGGCCGATGCGCTCGCCGGGCTCGACCACGAGGTCCGCGCGGTCGAGGAGCGCGACATGGCCGTAGGCGAGCGAGACCGCGGAGAGCTGGAGCAGGGGCACCCCGCCATTGTATTGGCGTCGCGGGGATGCCCGACTTCCGGGGGCGATGCGATGGCCTGGTTGCGCGCGCCCGCCGCGATGAAGAGCAGCAGCAGGAGCGCCAGGGCGAGGAGTCGGATCGCGAAGCTCATGCGCGTACACTACCGCCGAAGTAGGGCGATTCCCGACCTAATTCCTCAGTAGAGTCGCGCTATGCCCCAGCCCACCACCCGCGTCCTCGCGGTGCTCGAGATCCTCCAGTCGCAGGCCCAGATCGGGGGCGCGGAGCTCGCGAGCCGCGTCGGCGTGGATCGCCGCACGCTGCGCCGCTACATCGCGACGCTCGAGGAGATGGGCATCCCGATCACCACCGAGCAGGGCCGCTACGGCGGCTACCGCCTGGTGCCCGGCTACAAGCTGCCGCCGATGATGTTCACCGAGGAGGAGGCGCAGGCGCTCTCGCTCGGGCTCATCGCCGCGCGCGGCCTGGGGCTCGCCGACGCGGCCCCGGCGATCGAGAGCGTGCAGGCGAAGCTCGACCGCGTGCTGCCGAGCGCGCCCCGGCGCACCGTCGCGGCGCTGCGCGAGAGCGTCGCGCTGCAGACCGGGAACGCGCGCACCAGCGCCGACGCGCGGCTGCTGCGCATCCTCAGCGAGTCGGCGCAATCGCGCCGCGTCGCGTCGCTGCGCTACCGTGCCGCCGACGGGACGCTCACCTCGCGGGATTTCCACGTCTACGGCCTCGTGTTCCGCTCGGGCCGCTGGTACGTCGTGGGCTATTGCGAGCTGCGCAAGGGGCTGCGGACGCTGCGCCTCGATCGCGTCGCGCACGCGGAGGTCGCGCAACGCCCGTTCGAGCGCCCGGCGAATTTCGACGCGGCCGAATACCTCGACCGCGCCATGGCGACGTTGCCGCGCGCGATTCCGATCCAGGTCCTGCTGCACACCGACCTGGAATGCGCCAGGCGCGAGCTCTTCGCGGGCATGGGCCTTCCCGAGCCCTGTCCCGAAGGCGTGCTCCTGCGCGGCTCGGCCGACGACCTCGAGTGGTGCGCTCGCGAGCTCATGCGGTTGCCGTTCCGATTCGACGTGCGGGCGCCGGTGGCGCTGCGCGAGGCGGTGGCGAAGATCGCCGGGGACATCGCGCGGCGCTGTGCGGACGCCGCCTGAAGCGCTACCAGACGCGGCAGCGCTTCCCGCTCACCATCGGCTGGCCCGGCTTGCAGGCGAACGCCTTCGCGAACTCGGCCATGTTGACCACGAGCCCGTTCACGCGGTACTTCGGCGGCGAGTGGGGATCCGTGAGCGCCTTCACGCGCATGTCCTCGGGCCGGTCGTTCTGGCAGGCCCACTGCGCGTAGCCCACGAAGAAGCGCTGCTCGGGCGTGAGGCCGTCGCGCGGCTCGAGCCGGCGGCCCGCGGTCTCGGCCTTCCACGCGGTCCACGCGAGCAGGAGCCCGCCGAGGTCCGCGATGTCCTCGCCCTGGGTGAGCCTGCTGTTGATGCGGATGTCGTCCACGACCACGTAGTCCGCGTACTGGTCGACGATGCACTGCGCGCGCGCCTCGAACGCCTTCGCGTCGGCTTGCGTCCACCAGTCGCGCAGGTTCCCCTTCGAGTCGAACTTGCGCCCCTCGTCGTCGAAGCCGTGGGTGAGCTCGTGGCCGATGGTGGCGCCCGTGTCGCCGTAGTTCGGCGCGTCGTCCATGCGCGGGTCGTAGAGCGGCGGCTGCAGGACGCCCGCGGGGAAGTTGATGTCGTTCAGCTGCTGGTCGTAGTACGCGTTCACGGTGGGCGGCGTCATGAACCATTCGCTGCGGTCGAGGGGCTTGCCGATCTTCGCGAGGTCGCGGCGCGACTCGAAGCGGCGGGCGCGCTCGACGTTTCCGAAAAAGTCGCCGCGCTTCACC
This sequence comes from Usitatibacter sp., assembly GCA_035465975.1. Lineage (GTDB taxonomy): Bacteria > Pseudomonadota > Gammaproteobacteria > Burkholderiales > Usitatibacteraceae > Usitatibacter. Next base: position 392 of record DATIVM010000430.1, on the reverse strand, counting down.
ACCACCGCGCGGTAGTCGCGCCACTTGTCGGGATAGCCGATCTTGTTCACGAGCGTCGCGAGCTTCGCGAGCGCCTCGCGTTTGGTCGCGGGGCTCATCCAGTCGAGCGACTCGATGTCGGCGCGCATCGCGTCCTCGATCCGGCGCGTCATGCGCAGCGCCTTCGCCTTGAGCGCGGGGCTGAAGACGCGGCGCACGTATTCCTTGCCGAGCGCCTCGCCGAGCTGCGCGTCGACCAGGCCCACGCAGCGTTTCCAGCGCGGCCGAAGCTGCGGCACGCCGCGCAGCGTCCGGCTGTAGAAGTCGAAGTCCTCGTTCACCATGGCGCTCGCGAGATAGGCGGCGGAGGCGTGCGCGACGTGCCAGCGCAGGTACGTGCGCAGGCTGGCGAG
>DATIVM010000429.1:0-6035 GCA_035465975.1 Usitatibacter sp. | reverse complement strand
GGCTGCAGGCGCGCCGCGGCGCCGGCCATGAGCTCGATCGGCGCCTCCAGCGCCGGGCGCGCGACGGGCGGCGGGACCTCGGGCGCGAGCGAGGCCTTCGCCTCGTGCACCGAGACGCGGGCCACCAGCTCGTCGATCATCTGCCGCTGCTTCGCGAGCTCCGCCTCCACCTCGCGCAACGCCGCCATCTGCTCGTTGATGGTCGTGGTCTTCTCGTTGATCTTCGCGAGGTTGTCGAGCCGCGACTGCAATTGCGCCTTGTGGTCCTTGATCTGCACCTCGAGGGGCAGGGTCACCGCCTGGATCCAGCGCTCGGTCTGCGACTTCGCGTCGCCGAAGGTGGCGCGCGCCTGCTTCACCAGCGTGGCGTAGAACTTCTTCACCAGCGGGCCCTTGTAGTGCGCGACGTTCACCGGGTCGCGCGAGAAGGCGTCGGTCTCGTGCACGAGCAGCTTCAGCTTCGTGCGGTGCGGGTCGAGGTCGAGCGCGGGCAGCGTCATCTTCTCGAAGGCGAACTTCTGGATGAACGTGTCGTAGACGCGCTGCATCATCCGCTTCACGTCCTCGGAGGCCGCGAACACCGCCTCGAAGTTCTCGCTCATGAGGCGCGTGAGCTCGCGCATGCCGCGCTGCAGGCCCACCGTGGTCCACGAATCCTCCATGGCCTGCGCGGCGGAGGCGAGCATCGCGTCGAGCTTCTGCGGGTTGAGCATCTCCATGATCGCCGCGCGCCGCGCGCCGAACTGCCCCTGGTTCACCTTGTACTCGGCCAGCGCCGCGTTGTAGGCGTTCTTCTCGGAGGTGATGCGCCCCCAGAGCTTGGTCACCACGTCGCGGCTCTTGCCGACCAGGCCGTTGAGCTCCCCGATCTCGGCCTGGTTCGCGTGCTGCTTCTTGGCGATCGAGGCGCGCGACGAGGCCATCATGCCGCCGATCTCGGCCACCACCGCCCTGCACAGGATCTGCCGCTTCATCGGCACGATCTCCTCGGCGAGGTAGCGCTCGAGGCCCTCGATGCCGCTCCTCTCGTGGAGCCCGGCGTCGTCGCGCACCTTGGCGAGCAGGGCCTTCTGCGCGGAGATGGCGAAGATGCGGCTGCGCGGAAGCTGCAGGTGCTGGGCGGTGGTGTCGATCATGCGCCGAATCGCCTGGTCCACCTCCTCGCGGCTCTTCAGCTCGTCCCACATGAGGTCGATCTTGTTGAGCACCGCGATCTTCTGCGGCAGCCCCGGGCGCACGTAGCGGTCCCAGATCTCGAGGTCGCTGCGGGTGACGCCGGTGTCGATCGAGAGGAGGAAGAGGATCGCGTGCGCCGAGGGCACGGTGCTCACCGTGAGCTCCGGCTCCATGCCGAGCGCGTTGAGGCCCGGCGTATCGAGGATCGAGAGCCCGTTGGTGAGGAGCGGGTGCGGGAAATTGATCATGGCGTAGCGCCACGCCGGCACCTCCACCAGCTCCTCCTCGCCCGGGAGCTCGCCGTCCTCGTCCAGCATCGGGGTGAGGCCGAGCATGCGCGCCTCGAGCGCGTACACCTTCTTGGTGTCCGCGAGCGCCTTCAGCGCCTGCTTCATGTCCGCCGCCGAGCCCGTGTTGAGGCGGATCTTGCTCCACTCGACCGGCATGTTCTTGAGCTGCGAGATCGACTCGTCGCGGTAGCGCGTCTCCACCGAGAGGAGCTTCAGGTACGGCTCCTCGCTCGGGTCGTGGAAGATCTCCGTCGGGCACATCGTGGTGCGGCCGACGTCGGAGGGCAGCAGCCGCTCCTTGAAGCTCGAGAAGAAGAGCGCGTTGATGAGCTCCGACTTCCCGCGCGAGAACTCGGCGAGGAAGGCGAGCATGAGGCGCCCCTTGTTGAGGTTCTCCAGCAGGTCGTAGAAGCGGATCGACTGCTGCACGTCGAGCTGGCCGTTCGATTCCAGCCACTCGTGGTACGCGTGCACCGATTGCGTGAGCTCCTCGCGCCAGCGGTTGTAGCGGGCGATCTCGCTCTCGAATCGGTTCTGCGGGGCGGCGGGATCCATGGTCGGCGCGGCGTTCGGGTCGGCGCCAGTGTATCCGAGTTTCGCCTGATTCCAGAGTGACTTGGCGCACAGGGCGCGCCAAAAACGAAGCCGGGCACGAGGCCCGGCCAAGAACCACCAGGGGAGGAGAGCCTAGGGTCGGATCGGGGCGGGGCCGAAGCGCCGCGCCGCCGCGCCGGGACGCGGGCGGACGCGAAGCCCGGCAGGCGCGGGGGGCCGCGGCGCGGCCGCCTCGGCCTGGCGCGCGATGGCGACGAAGCGTTGCCGCCACCAGGCGCCCGCGGGAATGGGGGATCGTGCGTTCATGGGAAGGAGCCTAGCGCGCCGGCGGCGGCAGTTCGATGACGGAGTCGTCACCGCGAACGCGGCAAATCCGACAATCCGCCGGCCGGGCGCCGGACCGGGCTCACGCCGCGGCGCGCACATCCGTGATGTTCATCATGACGGTAAGCGCCAGGGGGGCGAAGAAGGCGAGGCTCACGAGGATGGCGAAGGCGTTCATGGTGGTTTCCTTGCGGTTCGCGTTGCAGGTGGCCCGACTCTAGGCGCCGGCCGCCCGCCCCGCCACGGGCAGGCGACGAAATGCGGTTTTCGCGGCGCGAAGGGCGCTTGCCGGGGGCCTTTCGGTCCCGGCGCTCACGCGGCCTCGCGCAGCTCCGGCATCTCCTCGACGGCGGCGGGGCGCTTCGCGGCGGGCTCCGGCAGCGGCTCGGCCGCGGGCTCGCGGGCCGGCAGGGCGAGCAGGCCCTCCCCGGCGCCCGGCGACCGGTAGCCGGCGAGGTTCGCGGCGACGATCAGCGCCACGGGCACGAAAAGGGCGGCAAGGACGAGCAGGTCGAAGTAGCTGTTCATTTGGGCTGGGCTCCTGTTGTTTCTTCCGGTTCGCGCCGGCGCGGGAAGCGCCGTACGCAGGAGCCACGTTACGTCCGTAACCGGCGCGACCGTTACGGCATGGGCCGCCATCGCCGTGCGGCCTGTGCGGCCCGCGCGATGTGGAATATTCCGCCGCCTACAGGATCGCCTGGTTCAGCATGCGCGCCGCCTGCTGCTCGAGCCAGGCGATGGGCAGCATCAGCAGCAGCTGGAAGAAGATGAAGACGAAGAGCGGCGAGATGTCCATGCCGCCGATCGGGGGGATCGCTCGGCGCACCGGCCGCAGGAAGGGCCGCGTGAGCGCGTCGAAGAACGGCATCACCGGGTGGTGCGGGCTCACCCACGAGAGCACCGCCTGGATGATCACCGCGCCCATGAACACGTAGATCGACAGACGGAGCAGCAGCACGAACGAGTAGAAGACGAGCACCGGGAAGAGCGCCGGGAACTGGAAGGGCGAGGTGCCGAGCAGCATCATGACCAGCACCTGCAGCACCAGCTCGAGGATCCACGCGACGAGGAGCGAGGCGAGGTCCAGCCGCAGGAGGCCCGGCACGATGCGGCGCAGCGGCCGCACGGCGAAGTCGGTGAGCGCCATCGAGAACTGCGCGATCGGGTTGCGCGCCGGCGCGCGCAGCGCCTGCATCCAGAAGCGCACCAGCGCGGCGAGGATCACCAGGTCGAAGACGGTATTGAGGACGAGGGCGACGGCCTGCGCGAGCATCGGCTACTCCCTTCCCAGCGCGTCGCCCAGCTCGCGCGAGCGCTCGCACGCCGCCTTCACCGCCGCGACGAACTGCTCCATCACCCGCGCGGCCTCGAGCACCTCGAGCGCGCGCTCCGTGGTGCCGCCCTTCGAGGTCACCTGCTCGCGCAGCTTTCGCGGCTCCTCGCCGCGCTCGATGGCGAGCTTGGCGGCGCCGACGAAGGTCCAGAGCGAGAGCGAGCGCGCGGCGCCCTCGGCGAGGCCGAGCTCGCGGGCCGCGCGCTCGAGCGCCTCCATCGCATAGAAGACGTAGGCGGGGCCGCTTCCCGAGACCGCGGTGACGGCATCGAGGTCCGCCTCGCGCTCGAACCACAGGGTCGAGCCGACGGCGGCGAGCAGGTCCTCGGCCGCCTGCCGGTCGTCCGCCCCGACCGCCTCGCCCGCGTAGAGGCCGGTGATGCCGGCGTGCACCAGGGCCGGCGTGTTGGGCATGGCACGCACCAGGCGCTTGCGCCCGCCGAGCCAGCGGCCGAGGTCGGAAAGGCGGATTCCCGCCGCGATCGAGACGACGAGGGGATCGCCCATCCGGGCGGCCGCGGCCTCGGCCGCCGCGCGCATCTGCTGCGGCTTCACGGCGAACACCACCACGCTCGCCCGGGCGAGCTCGGCCGCCGGCGCCTCGGTCGAGGTCACGCCGAATTCGGCGACCAGCTTCAGCCGCGCCGCCCCGTCGACCTCCACCACGTCGATGTCGGAAGCGCGGATGCCCTTCGCGACCAGCCCGCCGATGATGGCCCGCGCCATGTTGCCGCCGCCGATGAACGCGATCCTCATTTCGCGTCGTCCCCACGAAACCGTGTCCCGCGGTCGCCCCCTCTCCCCGGGGGTCCCCAACTTGTCGGGGCGATCTCATTGCAGTGGGCCAGAAAGAGGCTCACGGCCGCGCCCCGAAGATCGCCGTCCCCACGCGCACCATGGTCGCGCCCTCCGCGATCGCCGCCTCGAAGTCGTCGCTCATGCCCATGGAGAGCGTGTCGAGGGGGATGCCGGCCGCGTCGATCGCGTCGCGGGTGCGGGCGAGGATCGCGAACTGCTCGCGCTGCTCCTCGCGCCGCCCGGTGTGGCGCGCCATCCCCATCAGGCCGCGCAGCCGCAGGCCCGGGAGCGCGCGCACCTCGCGCGCGAGCGCGAGCGCCTCGTCCGGCGCGACGCCGCCCTTCGTCGGCTCGGCGCTGATGTTCACCTGGATGCAGAAATCGAGCGGCGGGAGGGAGGCGGGCCGCGCGTGCGAGAGCGCCGCGGCGATGCGCGGCCGGTCCACGCCGTGCACCCAGTCGAAGCGCTCGGCCACGTCGCGCGCCTTGTTGGCCTGCAGCCGCCCGATGTAGTGCCAGGTGGCGTCGAGGTCCGCGAGCGCGTCCATTTTCGGCACCGCCTCCTGCACGTAGCTCTCGCCGAAATCGCGCAGCCCCGCGCGAAACGCCTCGCGGATCGCTTCCGGCGGCTGCGACTTGCTCACGGCGACGAGCGTCACGACGCGGCTATCCCCTTGTAACGCTTCGGAAATGCGCCGTCGGATCGCTTGCAGGTTGGCGGCGATTGTGGACATAATCAGGCGATACTTTCCGAGGGCATTCTAACAAAGCGAATCCGCACCGCCCCTCGGCGAACAGCGCTTTCAGGGACAAGACATGGACATCGCGGAACTGCTCGCCTTCTCGGTCAAGAACAAGGCCTCCGACCTGCACCTTTCCGCGTGCCTGCCGCCCATGATCCGCGTGCACGGCGACGTGCGGCGCATCAACGTGCCCCCTCTCGAGCACAAGGAAGTGCACGGGATGGTGTACGACATCATGAACGACTCGCAGCGCAAGGTGTACGAGGAGACGCTCGAGTGCGACTTCTCGTTCGAGATCCCCAACCTCGCGCGCTTCCGGGTGAACGCGTTCAACCAGAACCGCGGCGCGGGCGCCGTGTTCCGGACCATTCCCTCGAAGGTGCTCACGCTCGAGGAGCTGAACGCCCCGCGCATCTTCGCGGAGATCTCGAACCAGCCGAGGGGCCTCGTGCTCGTCACGGGTCCCACGGGCTCGGGCAAGTCCACGACGCTCGCCGCGATGATCAACCACGTGAACGAGAACGAGTACGGGCACATCCTCACGGTCGAGGACCCGATCGAGTTCGTGCACGAGTCGAAGAAGTGCCTGATCAACCAGCGCGAGGTGGGGCCGCACACGCTCTCCTTCTCGAACGCGCTGAGGAGCGCCCTGCGCGAGGACCCGGACATCATCCTGGTGGGCGAGATGCGCGACCTCGAGACGATCCGCCTTGCGATGACCGCCGCGGAGACCGGCCACCTGGTGTTCGGCACGCTGCACACGTCCTCGGCCGCGAAGACCGTGGACCGCATCATCGACGTGTTCCCCGCCGCGGAG
>DATIVM010000428.1:0-6187 GCA_035465975.1 Usitatibacter sp. | reverse complement strand
GCCTCGTTCTCCACCACGAGGCGGCCGCGCGCGAGGCCATGTCGCCGCAGCACCTCGGCCACCTGCTGCGGGTGCACGAACATCCCGCGCACCTTGGTCGCCTGGTCGGCGCGTCCCAGCCAGCCCTTGATGCGCACGTTGGTGCGGCCGCACGGGCTCGTGCCCGCCAGGATCGCCGAGAGGTCGCCGGTGGCGAAGCGCACCAGCGGATAGTCCGCGTTGAACGTCGTCACCACCACCTCGCCCACCTCGCCCTCGGCGACCGGATCGCCGGTTCCCGGGCGCACGATCTCCACGATCATGTCCTCGTTCACCACCAGGCCCTCGCGCGCGGGCGTCTCGTAGGCGACCATGCCGAGATCCGCGGTGCCGTAGGCCTGGAACGCCTCGATGCGGCGCTCGGCGAGGAAGGCGCGCACGGGCGGCAGGAAGGCCTCGCCGGAGACCAGCGCGCGCCGGATGGAGCGCGATTCGAGCCCCAGCTCGTCGCACTTCTCCAGGATGAGCTTGAGGAACGAGGGCGTGCCGACGTATCCCGAGGGTTGCACGTGCGCGATCGCCGAAGCCTGCATCTCGGTCTGGCCCACGCCGCCGGGGATCACCGCGCACCCGAGATGGTGCAGGCCGGTTTCCATCATGCTGCCCGCCGGCGTGAGGTGGTAGGAGAAGCAGTTGAGCGCCACGTCGCCGGGCCGGAAGCCGGCCGCGAAGAGCGTGCGCGCCGTGTGCCAGTAGTCGCCGCGGCGCCCCTCGGGATCGAAGATGGGGCCGGGCGACATGAAGATGCGCGCGAGCCCCGAGGGGGGCGTCGCGTTGAGGCCGCCGAACGGCGGCTCGGATCTCTGCAGCTCGACGAGCTCCGACTTGCGCGTCACGGGAAGCCGCGCGAGGTCGGCGCGCGAGGCGACGTCGCGGGGATCGATCGCCGCGAGGAGGCGCCCGTAGTGCAGGCTCCTCGACCGGGCGAGCGCGAGCTGCGCGGGAAGCCGCGCGAAGAGGTCGCGCTCGCGCGCCTGCGGCTCGCGCGCCTCCAGCGCGTCGTAGAACTCGCCCGTCCCCTTCACGCGAGCCAGCGCTTGCGACGGCGGTAGTGCTTCACCTCGCGGAAGCTCAGCCGCCCGCCGCTCGAGATGCCGAGGTAGAACTCCTTCACGTCCTCGTTGCCGGAAAGCGACTCGGCGCTGCCCTCCATCACCACGCGCCCGTTCTCGAGGATGTAGCCGAAGTCGGCGAAGCGCAGCGCCACCATCGTGTTCTGCTCGGCGAGGAGGAAGCTCACCTTCTCCCCGGTGTTGAGGTTCCTCACGATCTCGAAGATCTCCTCCACGATCTGGGGCGCGAGCCCCATGGAGGGCTCGTCGAGGAGGATCATGCGCGGCCGCGCCATGAGCGCGCGGCCGATCGCCGTCATTTGCTGCTCGCCGCCGGAGGTGAATCCCGCGAGCGAGGTGCGCCGCTGCTTCAGGCGCGGGAAGAACGCGTACACCTTCTCGAGGTCCGCGCGGATCTCGGAGCGCGAGGCCTTGCGGCTGTAGGCGCCCGTGAGGAGGTTCTCCTCGACGGTGAGGTGCTCGAAGCAGTGGCGCCCCTCCATCACCTGGATCACGCCCCGCTTCACGAGCTCCGAGGGATTGAGCCGGTCCACGCGCTCGCCCGCGAACTCGATGTAGCCCTTGGTCACCTCGCCGCGCTCGGCCGCGAGCAGGTTCGACACCGCCTTGAGCGTGGTCGTCTTGCCCGCGCCGTTGGCCCCGAGGAGGGCGACGATGCCCCCCTCGGGAACCTGCAGCGAGACGCCCTTCAGCACCAGGATCACGTGGTTGTAGATGACCTCGATGCCATTGACATCGAGCAACGCCGCCGTCGAAACCGCGTCCCTCGTTCGGCCCCCCTCCCCGGGGGTCCCCGACTTGCGGGGGCCGTCCGGAGACCGGGGGTTCGGGGGAGGGTTTGTCGCCGCCGTTGCCATTGCGTCACTTCTCCTTCGAGCAATCCACCGGCTTGATGCCCTTCTCCTGCGCGTACTTCTTCGCGGAGGCTTCGACCATCGGCCGCAGCAGCTTGTAGTCCGCCGTGTACATGTCGGACGTGTAGCTCCAGCTCGTGCCGTCCCAGGTGTGGATGCGGGCCTAGTGCGCGCCGCCATGGTCGGCGCACGAGGTGTGGAACGGCACCATCATGCCGTCCACGCCGAGCTGCTTGATGCGGTTCGCGTCGATCGCGAGGTGCTCGGCGCCCCAGCGGACCTGGTCGCCGGTCATCACGCCCTTGCCGTAGTGCTTCATCGCGGTGCGGATGGATTCGACCGTGAGGATCGCCGAGAGCATGCCGCGGTTGTAGAGCACCTGCCCCACTTCCTTCTTGTCCGCCGCCGTGCCCTTACCCTTGTCGTACAGGTACTTCATCATGTCCTTGTGGATCGGCTTGTCGTTCTCGGCCGAGTGCGCGAGCGCGAGCGCGTTGTAGCCCCTGGCCGCCTGCTCCGCCGGCAGCACGTCGGGCTCGGCGCCCGACCACCACACGCCGTACATCTGCAGGCGCGGGTAGGCGACCGCGATCGCCTCCTTGATGGCGGTGGAGTTCATCACGCCCCAGCCCCACAGGAAGACGTAGTCGGGCCGCTGCTGGCGGATCTGCAGCCACGTCGCCTTCTGCTCCACGCCCGGGTGCGTCACCGGGAGCAGCATGAGCTTGAAGCCTTCCTTCTTGGCGAGCGCCTCGAGGACCGGGATCGGCTCCTTGCCGTACGGCGAGTCGTGGTACACCAGCGCGATCTTCTTGCCCTTGATCGGGCCCTTCGTCTTCACGTGCTGGACCAGGATGTCCGCGCCGTCCCAGTAGGTGCCCATCATCGGGAAGTTCCAGCGGAAGACGCTGCCGTCGACCGAGTCCGCTCGCCCGTACCCCGCGGTGATGAGCACGATGTGGTCGCCGGGCGCCTTCTCGGTGAGGGCGTAGGTGATGCCCGTGGAAAGCGGGCTGAAGGCGACCGGCTTCTTGCTCTTCAGGCGCTCGTAGCACTCCACGCCGCGGTCGGTGGCGTAGCCGGTCTCGCACTCCTCGTACGCGATCTTCACGCCGTTGATGCCGCCGTCGCGCTCGTTCACGAGCTTGAGGTAGTCCACGAAACCGTCGGCCCACGGGACGCCGTTCGGCGCGTACGGGCCGGTGCGGTACACGAGGACCGGCACGAAGATCTCCTTGGCCTGCGCGAGGGCGTCCGCCGCCCATGCGAGGCCGCCGGCCGCGGCGAGCGCGAGCGCCGCCGCCTTGATGCGCAACATGTTCTTCATCTCATCCTCCTCTGGTTGTGCGGGGTGCTTCAATGGGGAAACGGCCACAGGCGAAGCTTTTCCTTGCCGATCGCCCACAGGCGTGCGAGCCCGCGCGGCTCGGCGATCAGGAAGAACACGATCAATCCTCCGAACACCATCAGCTCGAGCTCCGAGACGGTGGCGGTCGACAGCGGCATCCCGAGCGCGCTCGGGCGCCGGTTGAGGACGATCGGCAGGATCACGATGAACGCGGCGCCGAGGAACGAGCCCAGGATCGAGCCCAGGCCGCCGATGATCACCATGAACAGCAGCTCGAAGGAGCGGTTCACGTCGAAGGCGAGCGGCTCCCACGCGCCGAGATAGATGAAGCCCCACAGCGCGCCGGCGAGCCCGACGTAGAACGAGCTCACGGCGAACGCGGTGAGCTTCGCGTACAGCGGCCGGATGCCGATCACCTCGGCGGCCACGTCCATGTCGCGGGTGGCCATCCACGAGCGGCCGATCGCCCCGCGCGTGAGGTTCTTCGCGAGCAGCGCGAACACGCACACGATCGCGAGCACGAAGAGGTATTTCTCGACCGGCCCCTGGATCGCCTTGCCGAAGATCACGAGCGGGGGCGCGGCGACCGATCCCGAGGACGAATAGTTGGTGAGCCAGCCGACGCGCGCGAACGCCCAGTCGAGGAAGAACTGCGCCGCGAGCGTGGTGACCGCGAGGTAGAAGCCCTTGATGCGCAGGCTCGGAATGCCGAAGAGCGCCCCCACCACCGTGGAGCAGAGCCCCGCGAGGACGAAGACCACGAGCAGGTTCAGGTCCGGCACGCGGATCGCGATGTTGTAGGCGGCGTACGCGCCCACCGCCATGAAGCCGCCCGTGCCGAGGGAGAGCTGGCCGCAGTAGCCGACCAGGATGTTGAGCCCCAGCGCCGCGAGCGAGAGGATGAGGAACGGCGTGAGGATCGCGCGGAACAGGTAGTCGCTCGCGAGGAACGGCACGCCCACGAAGGCGAAGACGAGGAAGCCGATCACGAACACCCGGTCCTGCAGGATCGGGAAGAGCTGCTGGTCCGACGCGTAGGTCGTCTTGAACTGGCCGGTTTCGCGGTAGATCATGTCAGTGCGTCATTCCCGCGCAGGTCCATGCGTCATTCCCGCGAAGACGGGAATCCACGCTGGGTTCCCGTCGGCACGGCAACGACGATCCCTAGACGCGATCAATGTGCTTCTCCCCGAACAGGCCTTCGGGCCGGAACAGCAGGAACACGAGCGCGAGCACGTAGGCGAACCAGTTCTCGATGCCGCCGCCGAACATCGGCCCGAGGTACACCTCGGAGAGCTTCTCGCCCAGGCCGATCAGGAGGCCGCCGACGATCGCACCGGGGATCGACGTGAAGCCGCCGAGGATCACCACCGGCAGCGCCTTCAACGCGATCAGCTGCAGCGAGAACTGCACGCCGAGCTTCGAGCCCCACACCACCCCGGCGACCAGCGCCACCAGTCCCGCGACGCTCCAGACGATCACCCAGATGCGGTTGAGGGGGATGCCGATGGACTGCGCGGCCTGGTGATCGTCGGCCACGGCGCGCAGCGCCCGTCCCGTGGACGTCTTCTGGAAGAAGACCGCGAGCGCGGCCACGAGCAGCCCCGCGATGAGCGACGCGATGAGGTCCTCGGTGCTCACCAGGATGCCGCCCTCGAACACCTTGTCGAGGATGATCTTGGGCTCCTTGGGCATGCCGACGTCGAGCGTGAAGACGTCCGCGCCCCACACGAACTGCCCCAGCCCGTTCAGGAAGTACGCGACTCCCAGGGTCGCCATGAAGAGCACGATGCCCTCCTGGTTCACGAGCGGGCGCAGCACCAGGCGCTCCACGAGCCAGGCGAGCGCGACCATGACGAGGAGGACCACCGCGAGCGCCACCACCAGCGGCATCTTCTCGGCGAGCCGCACCAGCGTGAGCGCGGCGAAGAGCACCATGGCGCCCTGCGCGAAGTTGAAGACGCCCGAGGCCTTGAAGATCAGCACCAGGCCGAGCGCCACGAGCGAGTAGAGCACGCCCGACATCAGCCCGCCGATCACGATCTCGAGCCACTGCGGGAACTGCGCCATGCCGAGGACCATGGGCGAGACCGCCGCCGCGGCGAGCAGCGCGAAGAAGGCGATCGTCATGTTGCGGGCCGACGCGCTCAATGCTTCACTCCCAGGTACGCGTCGATCACCGCCTGGCTCGCGCGCACCTCCTCCGGCGTGCCGTCGGCGATCTTGCGGCCGTAGTCGAGCACCACGACGCGGTCCGAGAGGTCCATCACCACGCCCATGTCGTGCTCGATCAGCACGATGGTGGTGCCGAACTCGCCGTTCACGTCGAGCACGAAGCGCGACATGTCCTGCTTTTCCTCGATGTTCATGCCCGCCATGGGCTCGTCGAGGAGCAGCACGCGCGGCTCCGCGGCGAGCGCGCGGCCGAGGTCCACGCGCTTCTGCAGCCCGTACGGAAGGCGCCCGACCTCCGTCTTCCGCACGTGCTGGATCTCGAGGAAGTCGATGATCTCCTCGACGCGCCGGCGGTGGCGGATCTCCTCCTTCAGCGCGGGCCCCACGCGCAGCGCCTGCAGGAAGATGTTCGACCTCATCATGAGGTCGCGCCCGGCGAGGATGTTGTCGAGCACGCTCATGCCCTTGAAGAGCGCGAGGCTCTGGAAGGTGCGGGCGATGCCGCGGGCCGCCGCGTGGTGCGGCTCCATCGCGTGGAAGGTCTCGCCGCGGTAGGTGATCCGGCCGTGCTGCGGGCGATAGACGCCGTTCACCACGTTGAGCATCGAGCTCTTGCCCGCGCCGTTCGGGCCGATGATGGCGCGAATCTCGTGCTCGCGCACGTCGAAGCTCACGTCGGTGAGCGCCTTCACGCCGCC
>DATIVM010000427.1:0-4526 GCA_035465975.1 Usitatibacter sp. | reverse complement strand
AGAGCCGCGTGATCGAGACCTCCGCGGTCACGCCGTACACGATCATGATGATCGAGGGCGGGATGAGGAGCCCCAGCGTTCCGGCGCCGGCGAGCGTTCCGATCGTCATGTCGTCCGGGTAGCCGCGCTTCGAGAGCTCGGGCAGCGTCATCTTGCCGATCGTCGCGCAGGTGGCGGCGCTCGAGCCCGACACCGCCGCGAAGATCGTGCAGCCGATGATGTTGGTGTGCAGCAGGCGCCCGGGGATGCGCGAGAGCCAGGGCGCCAGGCCCTTGAACATGTCCTCGGAAAGCCGGGTGCGGAAGAGGATCTCGCCCATCCAGACGAAGAGCGGGAGCGCCGTGAGCGTCCACGACGAGAGCGAGCCCCAGATCGTGACCGCCATGGCATCGCCCGCGGGCCGGGCCGAGAAGAGCTGCATGCCGAGCCAGGCGACGCCGAGGAGCGAGAGGCCGATCCACAGCGCGCTTCCCAGCAGCGCGAAGAGCAGCGCGATGAGGACCGCCGTGATGAAAGCGTCCATCTACTCCAGCGCCTTGATCTCGTCCCGGTCCGCGGCGGCCAGGGCGCGGCCGCGCAGCAGCAGCACGAAGTCGTCGACCATGGCGACGAGGAGCACGATGCAGCCCGCGGCCATGGAGATCTGCGGGATCCACAGGGGCGTGGCGTCGTTGCCCTGCGAGATGTCGTGGAAGGCGTACGACTCCCAGGCGAGGCGCACGCTGTAGAGCGCGAGCAGCGCGCAGAAGAAGGCGCCCGCCGCGTGGCTCCAGATCTCCAGCGGCCGGCGCAGGCGCCCGCCGAAGCGCTCGAGGAAGAGCATCACGCGGATGTGCTCGCCGCGCTTCAGCGTATGGGCCAGCGCGAGGAAGCTCGCCGCGGCCATGCAGTAGCCGGCGTACGAATCGGAGCCGCGCAGGTTGAAGCCCGCGAGCCGGCCCACGACGCTCGCGAGCACCATCGCGAGCACGCCGATCATGAAAAACGCCGCGAGGTATCCCGCGGCGTCGTAGAGAAGGTCGAGCAAGCGTCGCATGGTCATTCCCGCGCAGGCGGGAATCCATGGGTCCCCGCCTGCGCGAGGACGACGATCATTGGCGATACGCGACGACGGTCATTTGCGATATGCGTCGACGATCGCCTTGCCGTCCGGTCCCGCCATCTTGAGCCACTCCCCGGTCATGGTCTGGCCGACCTTCTTGAAGTCGGCCTCGAGCTGCTTCGAGGGCGGCGACACGTGCATGCCGTGCGACCGGAGCTGCTCGAGGTACCACTTGTTCTTCGCCTCGGAGGTTTTCCAGCCGCGCGCCTGCGCGGCCTTCGCCGCGTCGAGCACCGCCTTCTGCGTCGCCTTGTCGAGCGACCCGAAGGCCTTCTCGTTCACGAACACGATGTTCTTCGGGATCCACGCCTGGGTGTCGTAGTAGTACTTCACCACTTCCCACGCCTTGGTGTCGTAGCCCGTGGCGCCCGACGTGATGTTGGCGTTCACGGCGCCGGTGGCCATCGCCTGCGCGAGCTCGGCCGCCTGGATGGTCACCGGCTGGGCGCCGGCGAGCTCCGCGATGCGCGAGGTGTACGGGTTGTACGCGCGCATCTTGAGGCCCTTCATGTCGGCCATGGACTCGATCGGCTTCGTCGAGTAGATCCCCTGCGGGGGCCACGGCACGCTGAAGAGCACGCGCAGGCCCTGCTTCTCGAAGCGCTCCTCGATCGCCTTGCGCGAGGCCTTCCACAGTTTTTCGGCGTCCCTGTAGCTGGTGGCGAGGAACGGCACGGAATCGACGCCGAAGATCGGGTCCTCGTTGGAGTAGCCCGAGATCAGGATCTCGCCGATCTGCGCCTCGCCCCCCTGCACCGCGCGCTTGATCTCGTTCGCCTTGAAGAGCGAGCCGTTGGCGTGCACGGTGATCTTGAGCTTGCCGTGCGTCGCATTGTCGACGTCCGCCACGAACTGGACGATGTTCTCGGTGTGGAAGTTGGTGGCCGCGTAGGGTGTGGGCATGTCCCACTTCACCTGGGCCGGGGCGGCCGCGCAGTAGGCGGCGGCGCAAAGGGCGGCGAGGGCGTGCGCGATCTTCATGGGGAGTCCTCCGGGGTAGAGGGCCGAAGCTAGCAAACGGGGATGCGCGTGTCAAAATGGTCGGCTGCTGCGCCGGGGAGTGATGCCAGCGAATGTCTTTGGAACGCGGATGAACGCGGATGGAACGCAGATGAACGCCGATAAGACCGGGTGGCAGTTCTGGATCGACCGGGGCGGGACGTTTACCGACATCGTGGCGAGAAGGCCCGATGGCGAGCTGGTCACCCACAAGCTGCTCTCCGAGAATCCCGAGCAATACCGGGATGCGGCGATCGCGGGCATCCGGCACCTGCTCGGCGTGGGCAAGGACGAGCCCATTCCGGTCGATCGCATCGAGGCGGTGAAGATGGGCACCACGGTCGCGACCAACGCGCTCCTCGAGCGCAAGGGCGAGCCGACGGTGCTCTTCATCACGAAGGGATTCCGCGACCAGCTGCGCATCGCCTACCAGAACCGGCCGCGCATCTTCGACCGCCACATCCGGCTTCCGGAGCTCCTCTACTCGAAGGTCGTCGAGGTGGACGAGCGGATGGGCGCCCACGGCGAGGTCGTGCGTCCGCTCGACGAGGGCGCGGCGTGGGAGCAGCTCGTCGCGGCGCGCGCCGAGGGCTTCGGCTCGATCGCGATCGTCTTCCTCCACGGGTACCGCTACCCGGCGCACGAGGCGCGGGTCGCCGAGCTCGCGCGCGCGGCGGACTTCGAGCAGATCTCGGTCTCGCACGTCGTGAGCCCGCTCATGAAGGTGGTCTCGCGCGGGGACACGACCGTGGTCGACGCGTATCTCTCGCCGATCCTGCGGCGCTACGTGAACGGGGTGGCCGCCGACCTGGGGGGGCAGGCCTCGTCGTCCCTCGAGCGAAGGTCTGTCCCCGGACTGCGCCTCATGTTCATGCAGTCGAATGGCGGCCTCACGGACGCCGTGCGCTTCCAGGGCAAGGACTCGATCCTCTCGGGTCCCGCGGGCGGCATCGTCGGCATGGTGGCCACCTCGCTCGCGGCGGGCTTCGACCGGGTGATCGGCTTCGACATGGGCGGCACCTCCACCGACGTCTCGCACTACGCGGGCGAGCTCGAGCGCGAGTTCGAAACGCTGGTCGCGGGCGTGCGCATGCGCGCGCCGATGATGTCGATCCATACCATCGCCGCGGGCGGCGGCTCGATCCTGCACTTCGACGGGCAGCGCCAGCGCGTGGGCCCGGATTCGGCGGGCGCGAACCCGGGGCCCGCGTGCTACCGGCGCGGCGGCCCGCTCACCGTCACCGACTGCAACGTGATGCTGGGCAAGATCCAGCCGGCGTTCTTCCCGCACGTCTTCGGCCCGCGCGGCAACCAGCCGCTCGACGCGGAGCTCGTGAAGGCCGAGTTCGCGAAGCTCGCCGGCGAGATCGCGCGCGCGACCGGGAAGGCGCAGGAGCCGCGCGACGTGGCGGAGGGGTTCCTGCGCGTGGCGGTCGCCAACATGGCGAACGCGATCAAGTTCATCTCGGTGCAGCGCGGCCACGATGTCACCGAGTACACGCTCGCCTGCTTCGGCGGCGCCGGCGGGCAGCACGCGTGCCTCGTCGCGGACGAGCTCGGCATGAAGCGCGTCTACATCCATCCGTTCGCGGGCGTCCTTTCGGCCTACGGCATGGGGCTCGCGGAGGTGCGCGCGTTGCGCGAGGAGGCGGTCGAGCGGCGCCTCGAGGACGCGCTCGACGACGTCGTGGAGAAGTCGGTGCGCCTGGGCGAGCAGGCCGTGGACGAGCTCAAGTGGCAGGGCGCGGCGCTCTCGCGGCTGGAGAAGCGCGCGCACCTCAAGTACGAGGGGACGGACACGTCGCTCGTCGTTGCGCTCGGCGCGATCGAGGCGATGCGCGCCGAGTTCGAGCGGCTCTACGCGCGCCGCTTCAGCTTCCTCATGCCCGGGCGGGCGCTGGTGGTCGAGGCGGTATCGGTCGAAGCCGTCGGGGGCGGGGCCTCGACGAGCGCGGGCGAGCGCGCCCGGACGGCGCCCGCGGCGAGCGAGCCGAAGCCGGTGGATCACGCGGACATGCACAGCGGGGGGCGCGCCCATCGCGCCGCGGTGTTCGTGCGCGAGGAGCTCGCGCCGGGCGCGCGCATCGCCGGCCCGGCGATCATCGCCGAGCGCAATGCCACCACCGTCGTCGAGCCGGGATGGGAGGCGCGCATCGGCGCCGCCGGCGACCTGGTCCTCGAGCGCGTGGTCGCGCGCGAGGCGCGCTATGCCGTGGGCACCGCGGCCGACCCCGTGATGCTCGAGGTCTTCAACAACCTCTTCATGTCGATCGCGGAGCAGATGGGGGTGCGCCTCGCCCAGACGGCGTACTCGGTGAACATCAAGGAGCGGCTCGACTTCTCCTGCGCGCTGTTCGACGCCGACGGCAACCTCATCGCCAACGCGCCGCACATGCCGGTGCACCTCGGCTCCATGGGCGAGAGC
>DATIVM010000426.1:0-6640 GCA_035465975.1 Usitatibacter sp. | reverse complement strand
CAGGCGGCGATCGCCTCCAGCGCCGCGCGCCCCACGGGCACGATGCGCGTCTTCGAGCCCTTGCCGGTCACGCGCAGCTCGCCCGTCGCCGCGTCGAGGGCGGCGAGGTCGATGCCGGTGAGCTCCGAGACGCGCAGCCCCGAGGAGTAGGCGAGCTCGAAGAGCGCGCGGTCGCGCAGGCCCAGCTCCGAATCCTCGCCGGTCGACACGAGCCGCACCGCCTCGTCGGGCGAGAGCGCCTCGGGAAGCCGGCGCGCGGCCTTCGGCGGGCGCACCCCGGCGCAGGGGTTGGACGACGCCTCGCGATGCCGCACGAGCCAGGCGTAGAAGCCGCGCCAGGCCGAGAGCACGCGCGCGAGCGAGCGCGGCGCGAGCCCCTTCGCGTGGAGCGCGGCGAGGAAGCGGCGGATGTCGTGGCCGGTGAGGGCCCGGGCGTCGCGCTCGCCGGCGAGCGATTGCAGCAGCCGCGCGTCGCGGCCGTAGGCGGCGAGGGTATGCGCGGCGAGTCGCCGCCCGGTGCGCAGGCTCTCGAGGTAGCGCTCGAGCGCCTCAGTCGGGGGCTTGCCCTCGAGTGGTTTAGTCGGGGGCGCGCTCACGCACAGGGGTCACGAACCGCCACAGCGCGTGGCTCACCAGGTCGCCGATGCGCGCGAGGTAGAGCGTGCCCATCTCCGGATAGAAGCGCTTCGGGTCCTCGGAGGCGAGCGCCACGGCGCCGAACGTCGTGCCGTCGCGCCGCAGCGCCGTCATCGCGAAGGACTTCACGTGCGCCGCCGCCTCCCCGAACCAGGACTGGCCGTCGTAGACCGGGTGGTGCCCGCAATAGGGCGCCTCCATGTTCTCGACGAACTCGCGGATCTCCGGCGACACGGGGGAGAACTCGCGCGCGCCGGAATCCGCCTCGGCGACGCTCCAGATCCGGACGGCCACGTGCGGCACGGCGAAGTGGTCGAGGAGGTCGAGGTAGAGCGTGTCGAGCGCCGCGTCGAGGCCCTGCGATTCGATGAGCCGGCAGGCGAGGCGGTGCACCTTCTCGCCCGCGGCGTCGTTCTCCTCGCCGAACTGGATCAGCTCGCGCAGCTTCTCCTCGAGGAGCTTCGCCTTCTCGCGCAGCGCGATCAGCTGGCGCTCGCCGATCGAGACGGCGCGGCCGCCGTGCGGGTGCGGGATCTGCAGGTTCGTCAGCACGTCCACGTGGTTCTCGAAGAACCCCGGGTTCTGCCGCAGGAACTCCGCCACCTCGTCGGCCGTCAGCGTGGGCACGTCACCATCCTCGTTCTTTTTCAGGCCTCGATCGCGATCTCGCCGTCGAACACGCGCACGGCATCGCCCGTCATCATAACGTTCGCCCCGTCGCGGGGCCAGCGGATGCGCAGGTCCCCGCCGCGCGTGGCGACGCGCACCTCGCGGTCGAGGAGGCCGCGGCGGATGCCGGCGACCACGGCGGCGCAGGCGCCGGTCCCGCAGGCGAGCGTCTCGCCGGCGCCGCGCTCCCAGACGCGCAGCCGGATGTGGCCGCGCGAGACGACCTGCATGTAGCCCGCGTTGACGCGCTGCGGGAATGCGCTGTGGTGCTCGATCCGCGGACCCTGGGTCGCCACCGGCGCGCGATCGACGTCGGCGACGACCTGCACCGCATGCGGGTTGCCCATGGAGAGCACGCTCACCTCGACGCTCGTGCCGTCGACGTCGATGCGCTCCGTGAGGTGCGGCTCGGACGCGCCGGTGAACGGGACCTCGCGCGGCGCGAAGCGCGGCGGGCCCATGTCGACCGTGACCTGCCCGGAAGGCTCGACGCGCGGCGCGATCACGCCCGAGGCCGTCTCCACGCGGATCTCGCGCTTGTCGGTGAGGCCTTCGTCCAGCACGAAGCGGGCGAAGCAGCGCGCGCCGTTGCCGCACTGCTCCACCTCGCCGCCGTCGGCGTTGAAGATGCGGTAGCGGAAATCGTTCCCGGGCGATGCGGCGCGCTCGACCACCAGCAGCTGGTCGCAGCCCACGCCGAAGTGCCGGTCGGCGATGCGCCGCACCTGCTCGGGCGTGAGCGACACCTGCTGGCGCACGCCGTCCAGGACGACGAAGTCGTTGCCCTGGCCCTGCATCTTGGCGAACTTGAGGCGCACGCCGCTATTTTCGCCGATAGGGCGAGGGCTCGCCCGGCGGCCGCGTCTTGAAGCGCTTGTGCGCCCAGAAATACTGCTCGGGCATCTCGAGCACGCGCTCCTCGATGAAGGCGTTCATGCGGCGCACGTCGGCCTCGAGGTCGCCGGTCGGATAGTCCTTCCATGCGGGATAGCACCGCGCCACGTAGCCGTCGCCCATCTGGCGCGTGACCACCGGAATCACCGCGGCGCCCGTGAGCTGCGCGAGCCGCGGGAGCGTCGTGATGGTCGCGGTCGGCACGCCGAAGAACGGCACGAAGATCGAGTCGCGGGGACCGAAGTCCATGTCGGGGAGGAAATAGAAGGGCTTGCCGCTCTTCACCACGCGGATCACCGAGCGCAGCCCCTCCTGGCGGCTCACGAGGTGCGGTGCGCCGAAGCGCGTGCGCGCCTTGAGGAACACCTTGTCCACCGTCGGGTTCTTCTGGCGGCTGTAGATGCTCGCGGTGCCCGGGTATTCGTGGGCGACGCGGATGCCGCCCATGTTGAGCCCGATGAAGTGCGGCGCGAACACGATCACCGGTCGGCCCTCGGCGGCCTTGATGTGCTCGAGGCCCTCGACGCGGATCATGCGCAGCAGCTGCTCCTCCGTGCCCCACACCATCACCGAGAGCTCGAGCGCGTTGCGCCCGAGCATCCGGAAGTGCTTGAGGCCGAGGTCGTGGCGCTCCTTCTCGCTCATGCGCGGGAAGCAGAGCGCGAGGTTGGTGCGCGTGACGCGTCCGCGGCCGAAGCGGTAGAGGAGCGCGCCGAGCGCGGAGCCCAGCGCGCCGATCCACCGCAGCGGCAGGAAATGGACCAGCCAGAGGACGAGGAGCCCGAGCTGTGTGCCGAGCTTGCGCAGGAGCGCCACCGCTCAGCTCGCCGCCGTGCGCGCGGTGGTGCCGGGAGCCGGCGGCGCCCCCGCCGGCCGCTTGTAGCGGTTGTACCCCCAGAGGTATTGGGTCGGGCACTCGCGAACCAGGCGCTCCACCATCTCGTTCACCTTGCGCGCGGCGAGGTGGCGGTCGGCGGGCAGCGGCTCCTCGAGCGGCTGGAGGTGCAGGCGATAGCCCGCGCCGCGCTGCAGCCGCTCCGCATAGCAGAAGACGATGGCTGCGCCGGTCGCCTCCTGCAGGCGTCCCACGAGCGTCATGGTGTACGCGGGGCGGCCGAAGAAGTCCGCCCACGCGCCGTCGCCCTGCCCCGGCACCTGGTCGGGCAGCACCACGCTGCAGCCGCCGCGCTTCAGGTGCTTGAGCACGAGGCGCACGCCCGCCATGTTGGCCGGGGCCACGTTGGTGCCGTCGGGTGCCGCACCCTGGTTGCGTCCTTCGCGCAGCAGCTGGTCGATCCAGAAGATCTTGTGCGGCCGGTACATCGCGAGGATCGGCAGGTGCGACCAGAGGTAGCGGCCCGCGACGTCGTACGCGCCGAGGTGCGGCGTCACGAAGAGGATCGGGCGCCCGTCGGCGCGCAGCCGCTCCACCGCCTCCCAGCCGACGCGCTCGCGCACCAGCCCCACGATTTCACGGGAACGGAACAAAGCCCAGGCGATCTCGGTCGCACCCTTGCCGATTTCGCACGCATTGGCGCGTGCGAATCGTCCGACATCCGCGGGGGCGGGCACCACGCCGCTCGCCCTGAGGTTGTCGAGCAGGCGCCAGCGGTAGCGCGGCGAGAGAAGGAACACCGCGTACCCGAGAAACGCGCCGAGGGCGTGGTTCGCCCTGAGCGGCAGGCGGGCGAGCAGTCGGAAAAGCAGCTTCAAGGGGGCGGACCGGACCTGCAGTCTTTGTTAAAATGTCGCGCTATTGCGACGGAGGGGCGATCCCGATGAAAAAGGAATTCCTGTTCACTTCCGAGTCCGTTTCCGAGGGCCATCCCGACAAGGTGGCGGACCAGATCTCGGACTCGGTGCTGGATGCCATTCTAGCCCAGGACCCCCGCGGCCGAGTCGCGGCGGAGACGCTGTGCAGCACGGGCCTCGTGGTGCTCGCGGGCGAGATCACGACCACGGCGGACGTGAACTACAACCAGGTCGCGCGCGAAACCATCAAGCGCATCGGCTACGACAACACCGAGTACGGCATCGACTACCGCGGCTGCGCGGTGCTCGTCGCCTACGGCAAGCAGAGCCCCGACATCGCGCAGGGCGTGAACCATGCGCAGGACGATCCGCTCAACCAGGGCGCCGGCGACCAGGGTCTCATGTTCGGCTACGCGTGCGACGAGACGCCGGTCCTCATGCCCGCGCCCATCTACTACGCGCACCGGCTCGTGGAGCGCCAGGCGATGCTGCGCAAGGACGGGCGGCTGCCGTGGCTGCGCCCGGACGCGAAGAGCCAGGTCACCTTCAAGTACGTCGACGGCAAGCCTGCGGAAGTGGATACGGTCGTACTCTCCACGCAGCATGCGCCCGAGATGTCCGACGGCAAGAACATGAAGAAGGAGGCCATCGAGGCGGTGATCGAGATGATCATCAAGCCCGTGATGCCGAAGGAGTGGCTGCGCAACACCAAGTACCTCGTGAATCCCACCGGCCGCTTCGTGGTGGGCGGCCCGCAGGGCGACTGCGGCCTCACGGGGCGCAAGATCATCGTGGACACCTACGGCGGCGCCTGCCCGCACGGCGGCGGCGCCTTCTCGGGCAAGGATCCGTCGAAGGTGGACCGCTCGGCGGCCTACGCGGCGCGCTACGTCGCGAAGAACGTGGTGGCGGCGGGGCTCGCGCGCCAGTGCCAGATCCAGGTGAGCTACGCGATCGGCGTCGCGAAGCCCATCAACGTCACGATCTACACCGAGGGCACCAGCGTCGTCCCCGACGAGAAGATCGCGCAGCTCGTGCAGGAGCATTTCGACCTGCGCCCGCGCGGCATCGTGCAGATGCTGGACCTGCTGCGGCCGATCTATGCGAAGACCGCCGCCTACGGCCACTTCGGTCGCGAGGAGCCGGAGTTCACGTGGGAGGCGACGGACAAGGCGGCGCTTCTGAGGGAGGCCGCCGGGCTCAAGGGAGCGGTGAAGCCGCGTGTGACCGCCGCCGCCGATTGATTGGCAGCGTCGCCGCGTAGGCGGCGACCCGCGGGGATTCCCGCCTCCGCGGGAATGACGGTAACGGGCGGGAATGACGGTTATCCGAAATTCCGCTTCAAGACCGGGGCCACGGCATCCAGTGCCGCGGCCCTTTTCGCGACGGCGAGGATCCTCGGCGTGCGCTTGGTGAACCACAGCAGGCCCGGGCGCCAGCGCGTCATCACGGCGAGGTAGAGATCGAGGGCGCTCGCCCGCTCGCCCAGGAACCACGGCGCGCCGGCGACCGATTCCACCTGCAGCCAGAGCGCCTCGCGATGGCGGTCGGTGCTCTCGCGCAGCTGCTTCGCGCCCTCCTCGTTCGCGACCCACTTCCGCGGGTCGTCGCCGTAGGTGAAGGTCGGGTAGATCGCGGCCACGAGGAACATGCTCCAGCGGTAGAACGCCGCGCGCGTCGCGTCGCCCGGCGGGGGGATCAGGCGCGCGCCCGGCTCGAGGTCGTCGAGGTAGTGCAGGATCGCGAGGCTCTCGGTGAGGACGCGGCCGTCGGGAAGGATCAGCGCCGGGACCTGCCCCAGCGGGTTCACGGCGAGGAGCCGGTCGCGCGTGGGGCTCCCCGGCGAGTAGTCCACCTCCTCGCATTCCAGCGGCACGCCGGCGAGCGCGAACGCCGCCTCGACGATCGCGTTGCCGCAACCCTTGCAGCCCAGCAGCCGGTGCGTTGCGCCCATCGCGCCTCCTCGTCGCCGAAACGGAAGGATTTAACCCGCCGCCATGGTCCAGTCAACCCATCGGACCGGGAATCGGCGTGCGCCGACACGCGCCTCGTCGCTGCGCTACAATCACGACGTTCGAGGAGCGTTGCAACGCGGCCGCGCCGCACCCCACCGGTGCCGCCCCGCGCCAGGCTCGGACCTTCAACAACGGCGCTCGTTGATCCGTGACCCGCTCACGGAAGGCGAGCCCCGTGCCGTCCTTCCCGCCCGGGTCGCCTTTTGACGAAAGGACTGCGCATGAACGCCCGTACCAAGCCCGAAGACTTCACCGACTTCCGCGTCGCCGACCTGGCGCTTTCCGCGTGGGGCCGCAAGGAGATCGCCATCGCCGAGACCGAGATGCCCGGCCTCATGGCGATCCGCGAGGAATACGCGAAGAGCCAGCCCCTGAAGGGCGCGCGCGTCGCAGGCTCCCTGCACATGACGATCCAGACCGCGGTGCTCATCGAGACGCTCGAGACGCTCGGCGCCGAGGTGCGCTGGGCCTCCTGCAACATCTTCTCGACGCAGGACCACGCCGCCGCCGCCATCGCCGCGACCGGCGTCCCCGTGTTCGCCTACAAGGGCGAATCGCTCGAGGAGTACTGGGAGTTCACGCACCGCATCTTCGACTGGGGCAAGGGTGCCGACGGCTCGCCCAAGTACGCCAGCATGATCCTCGACGACGGCGGCGACGCGACGCTCCTGCTC
>DATIVM010000425.1:0-5220 GCA_035465975.1 Usitatibacter sp. | reverse complement strand
AGATGCTCGGGAAGCCGCACGTCGAATGCGCGCTCGATGCGCAGCAGCAGCTCGACGCGCGCGAGGCTGTCGATGCCGAGGTCGCGCTCGAGCGAGCTGTCGAGCGTGGGCACCGGCGGCGCGCCCCCGGCCGGCTGCGTTTCGCGCAGCAGCCCGGCGACGATCCCGAGCAGCGCCGCGGCGGGCGGCTCGCTCAGGGCTGCGCCGCCTGCGCCTTTTCCTCGGGCGAAGCCCGGATCCCGTCCCATGGCTCGTCGGGGAAGGCGAGCACGACGCGGCGCATCCCGCCCGAGGCCGCGAGGGTGGCGCGCGCGGTGCGCGTCACGCCGTCGCGCGTGCCTTCGATGCGGTAGTTGCCCGGCGGCGCATCGAGCAGGCATACCGGTCCTTCGCTCGCGACCTGCAGGACGCGCTCGCCGTTGCGAGACACGGTCAGGTCCACGTCCGAGAGGTAGCCGCCGCGCTTGGCCGTCACGAACAGCACCTCGAGCCGCGATTTGGGCCGCAGCACGTCGAGGGCCTGCCGCTCCTCGGCCCCGACGCCGCCGCAGACCCACGAGACCGGCCCCTCCTTGCGCAGGGCGAGGTCGGCACGCGCCGCGCCGCAGGCGGCGAGCAGGAGCAGGGCGGGAACGAGTCGTTTCACCATGGGGTCTCCCGGGCCACGCTATTCCGGTGGCCGAACTGCGTTTTGACCGCCGTCAACGCGATCGGTGCGGGGGCGGGCACGATGGAGTCATGGAAACCCCCCTCCAGATCACCATCCAGAACGTCCCGCGCTCGGACGCCCTCGAGGCGCGGATCCGCGAGAGCGCCGCGAAGCTCGAGCTGTTCCACCCGCGCATCACGAGCTGCCGGGTCGCGGTCGACGAGTTGCAGAAGCACCCGCACCAGGGCCGGCAGTTCCGGGTGCGCGTCGAGGTGCACGCGCCGGGCCGCGAGCACGTGGTCGCGACGCTGCAGCACCACGAGGACGTCTACGTGGCGTTGCGCGATGCCTTCGATGCCGCCAGGCGCCAGCTCCAGGACGAGGTGCGCGAGGCGCGCGGCGACGTGAAGCGCCACGCCGAGCCGCGCCACGGCCGCGTCGCGCGCCTCGATGCGGAGCAGGGCTTCGGCTTCATCGAGACCGACGAGGGCGACGAGGTCTATTTCAGCCGCGAGAACGTCGTGAGCCCGTCCTTCGACCGCCTGGAGCCGGGCACCGAGGTGCAGTTCATCGAGGAGGCCGCGGGCGAAGGCGTGCAGGCGAGGCGCGTGAGCGCCGGCAAGCACCGCTTCGGGGCCTAGGACTTCCGGAGCGCGCGGCGCGCGTAGCCGAGCTTGCGGCTGCGCTCGAGCAGCGCCGCCATCTTCGGGAAGTTGAGGCCGTAGCGCCGGCGCATCGCCGGCGCCTGCCCCTCGATCCAGCGCCAGCGCGGCTCGAACTGCGGGTCGCGGAACGCGAAGGCGATGTGGTTGCCGTCCTCCTCCACGGGGACGAGGATCACGTTTCCCCCGAACGCGTCGTGGATCCGCTCGAGGTGCGCCATGCGGCGCCGGTCCTCGCCCACCAGGTTCGCCACGAGCACGCCGCGGCGCGAGAGCGCGTCGCGCGCATCGGCGTAGAAATCCCGGGTGGAAAGCGTGGGCGCGAGGCCGTCGCGGTCGAAGGCGTCCATGAGGATCGCATCGGCGTCGCCCGGGACGCGCAGGACGTATTCCGCGGCGTCGCCCAGCTCCACGGTGAGCCGCTCGTCGTCGGGCGGGACGCGGAACTCGTCGCGGAAGGCGATCACGGTGGGATCGATCTCGACCACCGCGAGCCGCGCGCCCGTGAGGTGCCGGTGGCAGTACTTCACCAGCGAGCCGCCGCCCAGCCCCAGCACCAGGATCGAACGGGGCTCGTGCACGAAGAGCAGGAACGCCATCATGCGGCGCGTGTACGCGAAGTCCAGCGCCCAGGGATCCTCGAGGCGCATGCCGCTCTGGACCAGCGCCCGGGAGAAGTGCAGCGAGCGCGAGCCGTTCTCCTCGAGGATGAAGGGCTTGCCGTAGGTGTCGGCGAGGAGCTGCCGGCGGATCCTGCGCCGGTCCGCATCGGGCGGCTCGAGGACCTTCACGCGGCCCTCGTCGCCCGCGAAGGGGCTCGGCATCTCGACGAGGGAGGGCAGGTCCTGGCGCGCGCTCATGCCGACATTCTAGCGGCGACGCGGGGTGTTGATGGGCATCAAGGGGAATCGTTTCCGGGGCGGGAGAATGGTCCTGATGACCCAAGGAGAACCCAAATGACGGACACCCAAGTCGCGAGAGAGAAGCTGATGAAGGATTTCAACGAGGTCGTTTCCGACACCGAGCAGTTGCTGAAGTCCGCGGCGACGGCCGGCGGCGAGAAGTCGCAGGCCCTGCGCGCGAACGTGGAGCAGAGCCTCCGCCTCGCGAAGGATCGCCTGAAGGAGCTCCAGGACGAGACGGTCGAGCGCACCCGCGTCGCGGCGAGGAAAACCGACGAGTACGTGCACGCGAACCCGTGGCAGTCCATCGGCATCGTGGCGGGCATCGCAGCGGTGCTGGGCATCGTGGTCGGGCTGCTGCTGAACCGCCGCTCGTAGGCGCCGTGGACCTGCAGGCCGAGCCGGTCGCGCAGGCGGGACCCGCCGGGTCGCTGCGCTCCCTCGGCGCGACGCTGCTGGAGCTCCTCGCGGCGCGCGCGGAGCTCGCGGTGGTCGAGCTGCGCGAGGAGGGAGAGCGCCGCAAGACGATCGCGGAGCTCGCCGCCGTCGGGGGAGTGTTCCTCGCGCTCGGGCTGCTGCTCGCGACGCTCTTCGTGCTGGTCTTGTTCTGGGACACGCACCGCCTCGCGGCCGTCGCCGCGATGACGGTGCTCTACCTCGGCATCGCCGCGGGCGCCTTCGCGCGCATGCGCTACCTCGCGGCAACCGCACCGCCGCCGTTCGAGGCGACGCTGCGCGAGTTCGCCGCCGACCGCGACCTCCTCGGGGGGCGCCATGGGTAGCAAGCGGCGCCTGCTCGCGCTGCGCAAGGAGCTGCTCCTCGCCCGCTCCACGATGCTGCGCCTGCGCGCCGCCCGCGACCTGCAGGCGCTCCGCGAAGGCCTCACGCTGCGTGGCGTCGCGACGTCGTTCCGGGAATCGCCCCGGGGGCGCTCGGTGCTCCTCGGCGCGCTGCTCCTCGTGCTGGGGAGCGCCCGCCTGCGCCGGGCGTTGCACCTCGCGGCCATCGCGGTCGGGGTCGCGAAGGCGGTCTCGGCGCTGCGCCGGCTGCGGGCTCAGCGGCCGACCAGCGCGGCGAGCTCCCAGTTGCCCGAAGGCACGTCGTAGCGCACGACGAAGACGCGGCCGTCCTCGACGCGGACCTTGAAGTAGCGGTGGTCCGGGGCGATCCAGCGGTCGAGGATCTCGGCGACGGGAAGGCGGGTCTCACCGAGCGTGAAGGCGAGGGGCTCCTGCTCTCCCCGGTGGCCTGCGTAGCACTCGACGCGGATGTCCATGATGTCCATCCTCGCATGATTCCGATCCACCAGCTCCTGTCGCGCATCCGCTGGGACCCGGATTTCGGCCGCGGCCGCTTCGAGATCGCGTACGTCGACCGGCAGAAAGGCGCGCTCGTGCGGCTGCCGCTCGACCGCATCGAGGTGCCGCGAGGGGAGCGCTTCGCGTTCGAGGCCTACGAGGACGACGGCACCGTGCACAACGTCCCGTTCCACCGCGTGCGCGAGGTGCGCCGCGACGGCGCGGTGATCTGGCGGCGGCCCGCGCGCTATCTGCGCCGCCGTGCCTAGCGCACCGCCGCCTCGTCTTCGCGCCCCGACTCGAAGGGCGCGCGGTCGAACCCGTGCCCCTCGTGCGGCGCGGGCGTTCCCGCCGCCTCCAGCGCGAGGACGCGCCGCAGCGCGGGCAGCACCGAGTCCGGGTTGAGGCTGATGGAATCGATGCCCGCGTGCACCAGGAACTGCGCGTACTCGGGATAGTCCGAGGGCGCCTGGCCGCAGATGCCGATCGGGCGGCCGTTGCGATGCGCGCCCACGATCGCGAGCCGGATCATCTCCAGGACGCCCGCGTCGCGCTCGTCGTAGTCGAACTCCACGAGCTCCGAGTCGCGGTCCACGCCGAGCACGAGCTGGGTGAGGTCGTTGGAGCCGATGGAGAAGCCGTCGAACCAGCGCGAGAATCCGTCGGCGAGCACGACGTTGTTGGGAATCTCGCACATCACGTAGATCTCGAGGCCGTTCCTGCCGCGCTCGAGTCCCAGCTCGGCCATGCGCGTGACGACCTGCGCCGCCTCGGCGACGCGCCGGCAGAAGGGAATCATGAGCTTCACGTTGTCGAGGCCCATCGCCTCGCGCACGCGCTTCATGGCGGCGCATTCGAGCGCGAAGCCCTCGGCGTAGGCGGGATGCGCGTAGCGCGAGGCGCCGCGGAAGCCGATCATCGGGTTCTCCTCGGCGGGCTCGAACCATTTCCCGCCGAGGAGGCTCGCGTACTCGTTGGTCTTGAAATCCGACAGGCGCACGATCAACGGGCGCGGATGGAAGGCGGCGGCGATGGTCGCGACGCCCTCCGACAAGCGCTCCACGAAGAAATCGGCGCCGCTCGCGTGGTTGCGCGCGAGCGCGGCGAGCTCGCGGCGCACGGCCTCGTCGTCGATGCGCTCGGGATGCAGCAGCGCCATCGGGTGCGCCTTGATGTGGCTCGCGATGATGAACTCCATGCGCGCGAGGCCCACGCCCGAGGTCGGCAGGAACGAGACGTGGAAGGCGAGGTCCGGGTCGCCGATGTTCACGAGGATCTTCGTGCGCGGCCTGGCGAGGGCGCGGACGTCGGTCTCGCGCGTGCTGAAGGGAACGCGCCCCTCGTACACGCGCCCCTGGATGCCCTCGGCGCAGGAAACGGTGACCGTCTCGCCGTCGGCGAGCCGCGCGGTCGCGTTCTCCGCCCCCACCACGGCCGGAATGCCCAGCTCGCGCGCGACGATCGCCGCGTGGCAGGTGCGCCCGCCGCGGTTGGTGACGATCGCCGCCGCGCGCTTCATGACCGTACCCCAGTCGGGCGCCGTGGTGTCGGCCACGAGCACGTCGCCGGGGCGGAAGGCCTGCAGGTCGGCGGCGTGAGGAAGGCGAGGCGGCTCGCGGCGGCCTGCGACGTGACGGTCTCCACCTGGGCGTCGGCGGCGAGGGAGGCGCCCGAGGCGGTGACGGTGACGGCCTGCGCCGTCGTGCCC
>DATIVM010000424.1:0-4710 GCA_035465975.1 Usitatibacter sp. | reverse complement strand
GATCTGCATATCCACCTTCGCATCGGCCGCGGCGCCCGCCACTATCTTCTGGAAGAGATCGGGGCCCACGGCGCCCGAGCACGAGAACGTGAGGAGGTGGCCGCCGGGCGCGAGCAGCTTCATCGCCCAGAGGTTGATGTCCTTGTAGGCGCGCGCGGCCTTCGGCACGTGCTTCTCGGTGGGCGCGAACTTGGGCGGGTCCAGCACCACGAGGCCGAAGCGCCGGCCCTGGTCGCGCAGCTTCCTCAGGTACGCGAAGACGTCCGCCGCGACCCAGTCCGCGCGCGAGGCGTCGAGGGAGTTCATCTCGAGGTTGCGGCGCGCGGACGCGAGCGCCTCCTCCGAGGTGTCGATCGAGACCACGTGGCGCGCGCCACCCTTGAGCGCCGAGAGGCTGAAGCCGCCGGTGTAGCAGAAGCCGTTCAGCACGTCCGCATCGCGGGCGAGCGTCGCGGCGAGCGCGCGGTTGTCGCGCTGGTCGAGGTAGAAGCCGGTCTTCTGCCCGCGCGCCACGTCCACCTCGTACGCGAGGCCGTCTTCCAGGATGCGCGCCGCGGCCGGCACCGCGCCGAGGACCGCGCCCACGCGCGGCGGCAGGCCCTCGAGCGAGCGCACCTCCGCATCGGAGCGCTCGTAGACCGCGGCGACTCCCGTCATGTCCGCGAGCGCCCGCGGCCAGGTCTCGCGCCAGCGCTCGGCCCCCGCGGAAAGGACCTGGATCACCGCCACGTCGGCGTAGCGGTCGACGACGAGCCCCGGGATCCCGTCCGATTCGGCGTGCACGAGGCGGATGCCGTCGCTCCCTTCCGGGACGATCGAGCGCCGCGCGAGGGAGCGCGCGAGCCGCGAGCGCAGGAATTCCTCGTCGATGCGCTCGGCCGCGTCGAACGACCACACCCGCGCGCGGATCTGCGATTGCGCGTTGTAGGCGGCGCGCGCGAGGAAGCTTCCGTCGTGCGCGACCACCGCCACCGTCGCGCCGAAGCCGGGATCGCCTTCGACGCGCTCGATGGCGCCGGAGAAGACCCACGGATGGCGATGGCGCAGCGATTTCTCGCGGCCCGGCTTGAGGACGATGCGGGGTTCGGAATTCACGATCAGAAAATGGGGTCAGATTACATTATCGTCAGGCCACGCACGCGGCATGAACGACTCGATCGATAATGTAATCTGACCCCATTTTCTCATGTCCGAGACTCGCATCCTCGTCAAGGTGGGCGACATCACGCGCGAGGCCGTGGACGCGATCGTGAACGCCGCGAACTCGTCGCTCCTCGGCGGCGGCGGCGTGGACGGCGCGATCCACCGCGCGGGCGGGCCGGAAATCCTCGCGGCCTGCCGCCGCATCCGCGCGACCACGCACCCGAAGGGGCTCGCTACCGGCGAAGCGGTGATCACGCCCGCGGGCCTGCTTCCCGCGCGCTACGTGATCCACACCGTGGGCCCGGTCTACGGCCGTCACGGCGGCGAGGAGCCGCGCCTGCTCGCCGCGTGCTACCGCAACTCGATCGCGCTCGCCGCCCGACACGCGCTCGCGAGCGTCGCCTTCCCCGCCATCTCCACGGGCGTGTACGGCTATCCCAAGGACGAGGCGGCGCGCGTCGCCCTCGAGGCGATCGCGCAGGCGCTCGCGCGGCACGAGGGCATCGAGGAAGTGCGGCTGGTGTTCTTCTCGCCGGAAGACGCGCAGTACGTCAGGGACAGACCCCTTTTTCCGTAAGAGCGAACAGCCGTTCCGCCTAAGAGAAAAAGGGGTCTGTCCCTAAGCCGGAGCGACGGCGAACGGCTGGATCTGGTTGCGGCCGTGGCTCTTCGCCTCGTGCAGCCAGTGGTCGGCGGCGTCGAGGAGACCCTGCGGCTGGTCGAAGGAGCGGCTGGAGGAGAGGCCCATCGAAAGCGTGACGCGCAGCTGCGGGTGGATGGATTTCCAGTCCCAATCCTCCACCGCCCGGCGCACGCGCTCGCACGCCTCGGTCGCCGCGCCGATGTCGAGGCCGCGGAAGAGCAGCACGAACTCCTCGCCGCCGTAGCGGCCCGCGATGTCGCCGCCGCGGCAGTGCCCGCGCAGGATCTCGCCCACGCAGCGCAGCACCTCGTCGCCCACCGCGTGCGAGAAGCGGTCGTTGATCCCCTTGAAGTGGTCCACGTCGGCGAGCGCCACGGTGACGACGCTCCCGCGCGCCTTCGCCTCCTCCAGCATCGCCGCGAGCCGCTCGTCGAGCTGGCGGCGGTTCGCGAGCCCCGTGAGCGCATCCTCCATCGCGAGGCGCTTGTAGCGCTCCGCTTCCTCGGCCGCGTGCTCCACGCGCCGCCGCGTGGCGAGCGCGCGCGCCCGGCGCTCGGTGGCCTCGTTCTTGAGCTCCTGGTCGAGCTGCGTCGCGCGGCGCAAGCACGCGAGCGCCTGGCCGAGATCGCCGTTCGCCTCGTGCGCCTGCGAGAGGATGCGCAGCACCCGCGCGATCTCGTCGCGCGCGCCGAGCGCCTCGAAGGACTCGAGCGCCGTCGAGAGCAGCGACACGGCCGCCTCGGTCTCGCCGAGCTGGTGGCGGATCTCGCCCACGCACGAGAGCCCGTAGGCCTCGATCCAGCGGTCGCCCGACTGGCGCGAGAGCGCGAGGAAGCGGTCCGCCATGCCGAGCGCGACCTCGGGCTTCGCCATCGCGAGGTACGCCTCGCCCATCGTCTGCACGCAGATCGCCTCGAGGCGCGTGTAGCCGTACTGGCGCGCGACCGCGAGCGCGCGGTCGAGCAGCTTCACCGCCGTCTCGCACTCCACCTGGCAGCTGGTGACATCGCCCGCGGCGCGATGCTGCAGCGCGCGCTGCACGTGCGCGAAGGCGGCGTTGTTGAGGTCGAATCCCGCGCCCTCGGTGTCGCCGATCTCGCGGCGCAGCTGCAGCGCCTGCTCGAAGAGCTCCAGCGCCGCCGTGTGGTTGCCGAGCTGGATCTCGATGTTGCCGATGTTCGAGATCACGCGCGCCTGCCACTTGCGCTCGCCGAGCTGCCGGAAGCAGCGCAGCGCCGCCTCGTACATCTCGAGCGCACGGCCGTAGTCGGAGAGCTGGCGCCAGGTGATGCCGAGGAGGTTCAGGCAACGCGCCTCGCCCTCGACGTCGCCGAGCGCGCGGAAGAGCGCGATGGAGGCGTCCTGCGCGTCGAGCACCGCCGGGTAGTCGGCCAGCGAATGGAGGTTGCGGGCGAGGCAGTAGTGCGCCTGCGCCTCGCCGGCGCGGTCGCCGCTCGCGCGCGCGAGCCCGATCGCCTCGCGCGCGTGCGCCGCTCCGCGTCCCGCATCGCGCTCGTAGAGCGCCTCGGAGACCTGGTTGAGGAGGCGCACGCGCTCGTGCACGGGAAGCGGCTCGTTCAACCGCGCCTCGAGCTCCTGCAGCGTCGCGATCTTCACAGCCGCCTCGCGGTATCCACGCCCGGGACGTCCTTCAACTGCCGGAGCACGCGGCCGATGGCATCGGCGCTCGCGACCTGCACGGTGAACCGCATGAAGGCGTGGGCACCACGGGAGAGCGTGTTCACCGCCGTCACGTTGATGCGCTCGCGGGCGATCGCCTCCGTCACGTCGCGCAGCAGCCCCTGCCGGTCCACGGCCACCACCTCCAGGTCGGCGGAGAACGGCGCCTCCTCGCCGGTCTTGCCCCACTCGGCCGGCATCAGCCGCTCGCGCTGCTCCGGCGCGAGGCCGGTCACGTTCACGCAATCGAGGCGATGGACCATCACGCCGCGCGTGCGGGTGATGAAGCCCACGATGGGATCGGGCGGCACCGGCTTGCAGCACTTGGCGATCATCGTCGCGATGTTGTTCACGCCGAGCACGAGCACGCCCGAGGAGGCCTTCTGCGGGGCCGGCGCCGCCGGCTGCTGCTGCGGCGCGGGCGGCGCCTCGCCGCGCACCGCCACCTCGACCTGGCGCGAGCTCACCTCGCCGCGGCCGAGCGCCGCGAGGAACTCGTCGAGCTTGGGATAGCCGCAGGCGGCCGCGATGGCCTCGTGCGGCTCGTTGGTCGCGCCC
This sequence comes from Usitatibacter sp., assembly GCA_035465975.1. Taxonomy (GTDB): domain Bacteria; phylum Pseudomonadota; class Gammaproteobacteria; order Burkholderiales; family Usitatibacteraceae; genus Usitatibacter. Next base: position 686 of record DATIVM010000424.1, on the reverse strand, counting down.
AGGCGGTGCAGCTCCTTGTCGAGGGCCGCGCGCCCGCTCGCCACGTCCTTCGCGAAATCCTCGTGGCGGAACCAGGCGCGCACCTTGGCCATGGCGCGCGGGCTCGCGAGGTAGCCCTGCTCCTTCGAGAGCCAGTCGCGCGAGGGCCGCGCCTCCTTCGCCGCCATGATCTCGACGCGCTGCGCGTTCTGCAGCTTGTAGTCGAGCGGCACCATCTGGCCGTCCACCTTGGCGCCGCGGCAGCGGTGGCCGAGATCGGTGTGCACGTGGTAGGCGAAGTCGATGGGCGTGGAGCCCGCGGGGAGGTCGACCACGCGGCCCTGCGGCGTGAGGACGTAGATGGTGTCCTCGAAGAGGCCGCGCTGCGACTTGCCGGAGACCTCGCCGCCCAGCACCTCCTTCTTCCATGCGATCACCTGGCGCAGCCACGCGATCTTCGCGTCGAACGCCTTGTCCGCGCGCCGGCCTTCCTTGTAGCGCCAGTGCGCGGCCACGCCGTGCTCGGAATGCTGGTGCATCTCGTCGGTGCGGACCTGCACCTCGAGGGTCTTGCCCTCCGGGCCGATCACCGCCGTGTGCAGCGACTGGTAGCGGTTGGACTTGGGGTTGCCGATGTAGTCGTCGAACTCGCCCTCGATCGGCGTCCACAGGTCGTGCACGACCCCGAGCACCGTGTAGCACTCGCG
>DATIVM010000423.1:0-7817 GCA_035465975.1 Usitatibacter sp. | reverse complement strand
CGACCTCGCCGCGCGCATCGACGCGATCCTCCCCCAGACGCAATGCACGAAATGCGGCTACGACGGCTGCCGCCCGTACGCGGAGGCGGTCGCCGCCGGCCGGGCGGACATCGACCGCTGCCCGCCGGGGGGCGACGAGGGCGTGGCGCGCCTCGCGACGCTGCTCGGCCGCGCCCCGAAGCCCGTCGACCCCGAATGCGGCGCCTATCGTCCGCCGCAGGTAGCGGCGATCGACGAGTCGGCCTGCATCGGCTGCACGAAGTGCATCCAGGCCTGCCCCGTCGACGCGATCGTCGGCGCCTCGAAGCTCATGCACACGGTGATCGCGGCATGGTGCACCGGCTGCGAGCGCTGCATCCCGCCCTGTCCCGTGGACTGCATCTCGCTCGAGCCCGCGGCGGCGCTGCCCGATCCCGGCCTCTCGCGCTCGCGCCACGTGCTGCGCCTCGAGCGCCTCGCCCGGGACGAAGCCGAGCACGCGGCACGGCTCGAAGCGCTCGAATGAGCCCCGCCAAGCGCGAGGAGTTCTTCCTGCGCCAGGCGATCCCGGACCCGAAGAGCGAGCTCAACTTCGGCACGCCGTACGAGCTGCTCGTGGCGGTGGTGCTCTCGGCGCAGGCGACCGACAGGAGCGTGAACCTCGCCACCGCGAAGCTCTTCCCCGTCGCGAACACGCCCGCGAAGATCGCGGCGCTCGGCGTCGAGGGCCTCGAGAAGTACGTGAAGACCATCGGGCTTTACCGCGGCAAGGCGAAGAACGTCGTGGCGCTCTCGAAGATGCTCCTCGAGAAGCACGGCGCCGAGGTGCCGCGCACGCGCGAGGCGCTCGAGGAGCTGCCCGGCGTCGGCCGCAAGACCGCGAACGTCGTCCTCAACGCCGCGTTCGGCGAGCCCACCGTCGCGGTGGACACGCACGTCTTCCGCGTCGCGAACCGCACCGGGCTCGCGCCGGGCAAGGATCCGCTCGAGGTGGAGCTGAAGCTCCTCAAGGTCGTGCCGGAAAAGTACCTGCAGCACGCCCACCACTACCTCATCCTCCACGGCCGCTACACGTGCCTCGCGAAGAAGCCGCTGTGCGGGAAGTGCCCGGTGTACGGTCAATGCGAGTTCCGGGAGAAGAAGAAGTTCGCCGCGCTCACGCCGCAAGGCGCGACCGGCGAGCGCGCGGGCGCGGGAGGGCGCTGATGTTCGAGCCGAGCCGCGAGGAGGCGCGCGGCTTCCTCTTCGACCTGTGGGCGAAGCACCGCGCGGGCGAATCGCTCACGCCGCTCGAATCGCTCGCGCTCTCCGTCGTGCTCGAGCATCCCGAGTACCACCGCATGCTGGGGGAGCGCGAGCGCTTCCTCGAGCGCGAATGGCGGCCCGAGGGCGGCGAGACCAATCCGTTCCTGCACCTTTCGATGCACCTCGCCATCGAGGAGCAGCTCTCCATCGACCAGCCGCCCGGGATCCGCGCCGCGGTGCAGGCGCTCGAGCGGCGCCTCGGCGCCCACGAGGCGCGCCACGAGGTGATGGATTGCCTCGCCGAGATGGTGTGGCAGGCGCAGCGAAACCGCGTCGGCTTCGACAACGAGCGCTACCTCGACTGCCTGCGGCGCAAGGCCGGCGGCGCCCCGCCGAGGTAGCGAGCGCCGGACAAAAAAAAAGCCCGGCGCGGGCGCCGGGCTTCGATCGGGCGGCGATGCCCGCTTCAGTTCTTGACGTACAGCCCCTTCTGCTCCGAGAAGTAGGCGGCGAGGTCCACGATGTCGCGCTCGGTGAGGTTCGCGACCTGGCCCTGCATGATCGGGTTCTTGCGCTTGCCGTTCTTGTAGTGGTGCAGCGCCGCGGCGATGTAGTCCGGGTTCTGCCCCGCGAGATTCGGGAATTCGGGGCTCACGCTGATGCCCTTCGGCCCGTGGCACGCCTGGCAGGGCGTGGACTTCTTCTGGCCCGCTTCGGCATCGCCGGCGGCGAAGGCGGACGCGGAGGCGCAGGCGAGCGTGCCGAGGACGAGGCCCTTCAGGAGAACGCGCTTCATCACTTGCCCCCCGCGGCCGGCTGGTTCTCGGCGGTCTGGGGGCCGCCCTGGCCGGCGAAATACTCGGCGAGCTGCTTCATGTCCTCGTCGCTCAGGTCCGCGGCCATGGCGTGCATGGTGGGGAAGTCCCGGTCGCCGGTCTTGTATTCCTTGAGCGCGTTCACGATGTACGCGGCCTTCTGGCCGCCGAGCTTCGGAACGCGGTAGACCTCGGGATAGGCGGTCTTCCAGCCCTCGATGCCGTGGCAGCCCTGGCACTGGGCGATCTTGTTCTGCAGCGTGACCTTGGTGTTCTCCGCGGCGGGGGCCGAAAGCGCGGCGCCGGAAAGCGCCACCGCGGCGAGCAATCGAAATGGAGGCATGACGTTCTCTCGGATGCGGGAATGTTCTTGTGGGGAAGCAGCCGCCGATTATAGCAGCCGGTCCCCGACGGGTCGAACTTCCGCAGGAGTTCCGGCTCAGTCCTCGAAGAGCGCTTCCCAGGAGCGCGGCGGGGCGAGGAAGTACCCCTGCCCCAGCGTGATGCCGATCTGCACCAGCTTCCTCGCGATCTCCTCGTTCTCCACGTATTCGGCGATGGTCTGCAGGCCCAGGCTCACGCCGATCTTCTGGATCGACTCGACCAGCGCGTAATCGAGGTAGTTCTTCGCCACGCCCTTCACGAACAGGCCGTCGACCTTGATGCCGTCCACCGGGAAGTGCTTGAGGTAGTTGAACGACGAGAGGCCGCTGCCGAAGTCGTCCAGCAGGAAGCGCACGCCCATGCCGCGCAGCGTCTCGATGAGCCCCCGCGCGCGCTCCACGTTCGCGATCGCCGCCGTCTCCGTGATCTCGAAATAGAGGCATTGCGGCGGCACGCCGTGCTCGGCGAACTTCTCCTGCATGAAGTCCGCGAAATCGGGGCTCGAGAGCGTGTGCCCCGAGAGGTTCACCGAGAACTCGGCGGGCGCCGGGTCGTCGCGAATGCGCGCGAGGCGCCGGTAGTCGGAGAACGCCCGCTCGATCACCCAGCGGTCGATGGTGCGCATGAGGTCGTAGCGCTCGGCCACCGGGATGAAGGACATCGGGAGTATCAGCTCCCCGCCCGTCTCGCTCATGCGCAGCAGCGCCTCCACGCGCGGGCGTCCCGGCGCGCGCGGCATCTCGATCGGCACGATGGGCTGGTAGAGCAGGGTGAAGGCGCCCTCGGACAGCGCGTCGTTGATGCGCTTCAGCCACCCGCGGCTCGTCTGCCGCATGTACTGCGACGTGCTCGCGTCGTGGAACGCGAAGACGCGGTTCCTCCCCTGCTCCTTCGCGGTGAAGCACGCGGTGTCCGCTTCCGAGAGCACGGCGGACAGGCTCGGCGAGAGCTTGGTGATCGCGACCACGCCCACGCTCACGCCCACCTGGAACGCCTTGTCGTCCCACTCGAACTGCCACGCCTGCACCGCGTCGCGCAGCTGCGTCGCCGCCGCCTGCGCGAACTCGGCGCTGCAGTTCTCGAGCAGCACCGCGAACTCGTCGCCGCCGATGCGCGAGAGCATCTCGCCCTCGCGCAGGCTCGCCTGCAGCACCGGGGCGATGCGCCGCAGGAGCTCGTCGCCCGCGAGGTGGCCGTAGGAATCGTTGATGCGGTGGAAGAAGTCGAGGTCGAGGTAGAGCAGCGCGTGGGTCGCGCCGTGGCTCTTCGCGCTCGCGATCGCGCTCTCCAGCCGCTCCTCGAGCGACTTGCGGTTCGGCAGCCCCGTGAGCGGATCGTGGTTGGTGAGGAAGAAGATCTGCTGGCGCGCGGTGTCGAGGCGCTCCTGCATCTTCGCGTGCTGCGTGCGCAGCGACTCGGTGAGCCCGAGCACCTCGTGCTTGAGGTCCTCCAGCGGCGCGGTGAGCTCCGGCAGCTCCGGCGGCGGGCCGCCCTCCACCGCGTTCCTCACCGCCTCGCGCACCGCGTCCACCTCGCCCACCACGATGCGCGCGGAGAACGAGCCGAGCAGGAAGAGGCTCGCGACGCTGCCGGCGAGCGCGAGCGAGAGGGTCCAGACCTGGCCGTGCGGCGTGTCGAGCCCGAGCAGGCGCGAGACGAGCAGGTAGACCGCGCAGAACACCGCGAGCGGGATCGCCCCCAGGCCCACGAGCCGCGCGGCGAGGAGCTTGCGCGGCTCCGCGTACGGCGCCTCGGCGGCGCCGTTCAGGCCGGTTCGAGGTGTAGCCACAGGCACCTGCCCTTGCTGTCGCGCTCGATGCGCTCGCACAGCGCCGCGTGCTCCGCGCGCTCCGCCTCGCTCGCGCGCACCACCACGAGCGGCCCCTCGCGCGGCGCCTGCGAGAGCGCCATCGCCGGCGCGTCGGCCGACTGCATGACGATGTCGAGCGTCTCCTGGCCGCGCGTCATCGCGAGCCACACGTCGGCGAGGAGCTGCGCGTCGAGGAGCGCGCCGTGCAGCGTGCGCCGGGAGTGGTCCACGGCGTAGCGCTCGCAGAGCGCGTCGAGGGAGTTCTTCTTCCCCGGGTGCAGGTCGCGCGCGAGCGCGAGCGTGTCGGAGACCGAGCAGTACGTGCCGAGCGGCGCGCGCTGCAGGCGCTTGAGCTCCGCGTCGAGGAACGCCACGTCGAACGGCGCGTTGTGGATCAGGAGCTCCGCGCCCTCGACGAACTCGAGGAACTCCTCGACGATGTCGGCGAAGCGCGGCTTGTCGGCGAGGTCCTCGAGCGTGAGGCCGTGCACCTGGCTCGCGGCGAGGTCGATCTCGCGCTCGGGGTTGAGGTAGCGGTGGAAATGCCGGCCCGTCGGGCGGCGCCCGTGCAGCTCCAGGCAGGCGAGCTCGATGATGCGGTGGCCCGCCCCCGGCTCGAGGCCCGTCGTCTCCGTGTCGAGCACGATCCTGCGCATTCCCCTCCCCTTCGTTCTTCCGCCACGGCCTTCCCGCGTTCATCGGCGCCTCGTCGGCGTCCATCCTTCCCGGCTCAGCGCAGCGACGCGACCCCCTTGTTGGCCAGCGCGTCCGCCCGCTCGTTGCCGTCGTGCCCCGCGTGGCCCCTCACCCAGACCCAGCGGATCTGGTGATCCTGCACCACCTCGTCGAGCTTCTTCCAGAGGTCGACGTTCTTCACGGGCTCCTTCGACGCCGTCCTCCAGCCGCGCGCCTTCCAGCCGCGCAGCCACTCGGTGATGCCCTTCTGCACGTACTGCGAATCGGTGTGCAGGACCACGCGGCACGGGCGCTTGAGCGCGGAGAGCGCCTCGATCACCGCGGTGAGCTCCATGCGGTTGTTGGTCGTCGCGCGCTCGCCGCCGTAGAGCTCCTTCTCGGTGCCGTCGTACTCCAGCACGGCGCCCCAACCGCCGGGGCCGGGGTTCCCCTTGCACGCCCCGTCGGTGTAGATGTTGATCGTGGTGCCGTGCGAATCGCTTTCCGGAGGCCGGGTCGCGCCGTGGGTCGCTCGCTTCAATTTACTTCACGATCCGCAGGTGCGCCGCGGGCTTGGAGGCCGCGATGACGTCGTCGGCGCGCGTGTGCCCCGCGCCTTGGCGCTTGGCCGCGGCGACCAGCGCCTTCTCGCGCGCGTTCTTCTCCTGCCACGCCGGGGTGATGAGGCGCATGCCGCGCACGCGCTTGATCGCCTGCAGCATGTACACCGCGCCGCCCACGGCCCACCAGCGGTCGCCCGCCGGCTCCATGAAGGCGAAGCGGCGGCGCACCCGTTCGTTGTCGAACGGCGGCGCGTAGCCGGCGAGCCGCCCGGCCGAGACGTCGAAGCCGAGCAGCGCGAGCCAGTCCTTCACGCGCAGCAAGGACACGAAACGGCCGTTCCACGGAAACTCGCCGCGCGACGGGCCGACGGTGCTCCGCAGGCCCCACAGGCTCCACGGGTTGAAGCCGAGGATCACCAGCCGGCCCTCGGGCATCATCACCCGGTCCACCTCGCGCAGGATCGCGTGCGGCTGCTCCGCGAACTCGAGCACGTGGGGCAGCAGCACCAGGTCGATCGACTGGCTCGCGAACGGGAGCTCGTGGCAACGCGCGGAGACATCGGGATGGTCCGAGCAGGCCACCCGCATGCGATGGGCGATCCGGCTCTCGCGCAGCAGGTCGAAGCGCGGCAGGCCGAGCTGCAGCGCGTGGAACCCGAAGATGTCGGGCGTCACGTCGTCGAGGTACGCCCGCTCCTTGTCGAGCAGGTACTGCCCGAGCGGCGTCTCGAACCAATCCTGCAGCGTGTTGGTCGCCATGGGGCAATTCTAATAGACTCGGAGTCATGGTGAGAATCCACGCGGTGCCGGCGTTCCAGGACAACTACCTCTGGGTGCTCGAGGACGGGCGCCGCGCGGCGGTGGTCGACCCGGGCGACGCCGTGCCGGTGCAGCGCTTCCTCGACGAGCGGGGGCTCGAGCTCGCCGCGATCCTCGCCACCCACCACCACGGCGACCATGTCGGCGGGGTGCCGGCGCTCGTCGCGCGATGGAAATGCCCCGTCTTCGGCCCGGCCCACGACGGCGTCGAGGGCCTCACGCGCGCGCTCGCCGAAGGCGACGCCATCGTGGTCCCGGCGCTCGACTACGCGCTGAAGGTGCTCGACGTGCCGGGCCACACCGCCGGCCATATCGCCTACGTGCACGACGGGGGCGAGCCCGCCGTGTTCTGCGGGGACACGCTCTTCGCCTGCGGCTGCGGCCGGCTCTTCGAGGGGACGCCCGCGCAGATGGCGGCATCGCTCGCGAAGCTCGCGGCGCTCCCCGGCCCGACCCGCGTCTACTGCGCGCACGAATACACGCTCTCCAACATCCGCTTCGCCGAGGCGGTCGAGCCGGGCAACCGCGAGCTCGCGGCGCGCAAGGCGCGCGAGAGCGAGAAGCGGGAACGCGGCAAGCCCACGCTCCCCTCGACCGTCGCCGAGGAGCGCGCCACCAATCCCTTCCTGCGCTGCGGCGATCCGCAGGTCGTGGCGGCGGCCGAGCGCCACGCGGGCCGCAGGCTCGCCGGGCCGGTCGAGGTGTTCGCCGAGATCCGCGAATGGAAGAACCGGTTCTGAAGCCCGCGCGCGCGGATTTCGCGATCCGCGCCGCGCTTCCCGCGGACGTGCGCGAGCTGCTGCGCCTCTTCCGCGAGCTCGCGGTCTACGAGAAGCTCGAGCACATGGCCGCGGGGACCGAGCCGATGCTCCACGAGGCGCTCTTCGGCGCGCGGCCCGCGGCCGAGGCGATGGTCGCCGAGCGGGGCGGCCGCGCCGTCGGCTTCGCCCTCTACTTCACCACCTTCTCGACCTTCCTCTGCAAGCCGGGGCTCTACCTCGAGGACCTGTTCGTCGAGCCGGCCCACCGCGGGCTCGGCATCGGCAAGGCGCTCCTGCGCGAGCTCGCCGCCCTCGCCGCGCGGCGCGGCTGCGGACGCCTCGAGTGGCGCGTCCTCGACTGGAACGAGCCTTCCATCCGGTTCTACGAGTCGCTGGGCGCGAGCCTGCTCAAGGAATGGATCCTGGTCCGCATGACCCGGGACGAGCTCGAGGCGCTGGCAAAGTCGAAAATGGGGTCGAAAATGGGGTCAGATTACTTTTTGGCCGGCCCATCCAAAAAGTAATCTGACCCCATTTTCGAAGCGCCGCTAGGGGTACAATCTGCGCCGGGCCGCCCAAGAGGCGGCCGCTTTTTTCGGAGCCTTCCATGCTGGATACCCTTCAGCGCGACTTCCGCTCGCTCGCCCCCGCCGTGGATTTCTGCGCGCTGCGATTCGTCGAGGAATCGAGCGAATACCTCGCCGTGCGCCAGGACGTTCCCGAGCCGCCGCAGCTCTCGGTGAGCCGCGGCGCGATGGTCACCGTG
>DATIVM010000422.1:0-11919 GCA_035465975.1 Usitatibacter sp. | reverse complement strand
CGCAGCAGCGCGCCGCGCAACAAGCGGCGCAACAAGCGGCGCAACGGAAGGCGGCGGAAGCGCAGCAGAAGGCCGCCGAGCAGGCGCAGCAGCGCGCCGCGCAACAAGCGGCGCAACAAGCGGCGCAACGGAAGGCGGCGGAAGCGCAGCAGAAGGCCGCTCCGCAGCCGCCGCAGAACGGCACGCAAAAGGCCCAGCCGGCACAGGACAAGGCGCGCGGTGCGGCGCCCCGACGCGTGCCGCCGGAGGAGCGCGGCAAGGACAAGGAGAAGGACAAGGGGCGCGGCGAGGGCGGCTGAGCGGAACGATCAGCGCGCGCGGCGCCTCAATAGCACCAGCGGAAGCTGAGGAAGTAGACCATCATCTCGGGCGTGAGGTAGCCGCGGTACGCGACCCACGAGAGCGCGGCGAACGCCGCCACCGCGGCGATCGCGAGCGGCACCCTCAGGCGCCGCGCCACGTCACGGCCTCGCGAGCGCGGGCTCCTCGCGCTCGAGCGCCCGCTCGTTGATCGGCATGCACACCAGCGCGGCGAAGATGCCGAGCGCCACCGAGATCCACCACGCGAGGTCGTAGCTGCCCTGGCGCGTGAAGATCACGCCGCCCAGCCACGCGCCGCAGAAGCTGCCGATCTGGTGGCCGAAGAAGACCACGCCCGAGAGCATCGAGACGTGCTTGAGGCCGAAGATCTGCGCGACGAGCGCGTTGGTGAGCGGCACGGTCGAGAGCCACAGCAGCCCCATGCAGAACGCGAACGCGTAGAGCGTCGCCGGCGTCTTCGGCGCGGCGAGGAGCGCGAGGATGAGGAGCGAGCGCAGCGCGTAGATCCAGGTGAGCAGCCATTTCTTGCTCACGCGAGCGCCGAGCCAGCCCGAGCCGTACGAGCCGAACACGTTGCCGAAGCCGATCAGCGCGAGCGAGGTCACGCCCACCGCGGGCGAGAGCCCGGAATCCTGCACGTAGCTCGGCAGGTGCAGCGCGATGAACGCGGTGTGCACGCCGCAGACGAAGTAGCTCCAGAAGAGGAAGTGGAAGCTGCGCTGCCCCACCGCCTCGCCGAACGCCTCGGTCGCGGTCTGCTCGCTCGCGTGGTGCGCGAGGAGCCGCCCCGAGAGCCCCGCCGCGAGCGGCACGATGAGCGCGGAGGTCGCCGCGAGCACCAGCAGCGCGTTGAACCAGCCGAGGCCGGAGATGAGCACCGCCCCGTAGGGAACCATGGCGAACTGGCCGAAGGAGCCGCCGGCGCCCACGATGCCGAGCGCGATGCTGCGCTGCCGCGCGCTCGCCACCTTCGCGACCACGCCCATCACGACCCCGAAGGTGGTGCCGGAAAGGGCGAGGCCGATGAGCAGCCCCGCGGAGAGATCGAACGCGAGGGGTGTGGCCGAGAGCGCCATGAGCACGAGGCCCGCCACGTACGCCAGCGCGCTCACGACCAGCACGCGCCCCGCGCCGTAGCGGTCCGCGATCGCGCCGGCGAAGGGCACGAGCGCGCCCCAGAGCAGGTTCTGCAGCGCGATGGCGAGCGCGAAGTCGTCGCGCGACCAGCCGCGGGCCACGGTCATCGGCGGAAGGAAGAGACCCATCGTCTGGCGCACGCCCATGGCCACCAGGAGGATCAGGGCGGCGCAAACCAGCACGGTGCGGGTCGATCGGGGAGCGGTCATGGGGCGCATCTTCGAGGGGCGGCGGAGCATTGTAGACGGCACCCGGTGCGGCGCAAAATGGAAACGTCTTCGCGCATCGGGGAGGACGCCATGAGGAGGCCGCTGATCGTCGCCGCCGGGCTCGTGTTCGCCGCGCCCGGCGCCTTCGCGAGCTGCACCTGGGAGTGGATGTGCAACGGCGAGGGAAGCTGCAAGCAGATGCCGGTGTGCGACTCGGTCTACGAGGTGCCGCCGCCGAAGCCCGCGGAGCCCGCGCCCGTGCCGCCGCCGATGTCGCTGCGCCCGCGCCACCCGCTCCACGCGATGCGCGGCCTGGAGTGCGAGGAAGTCATGCGGCGCAGCGCCTCGGGCCACTGGTCCTGGGACCAGGCGTGCTACTGCGCCGATTCGCGCAAGGCGCGCGATCCCACGACGCCGTTCGCCAACATCGTGCGCTGCGAAGCGCCGTGGAAGGAGAGCCGCCCCGCTCCCCGGACGCCGGATGTCGAAGCGCCCCGGGGCGTCTGGGAACCGCCGGAAGAGGGAGCGCGCGGCGCCCCTACTTGATGCGCCGGGGCGTGAACTCCTCCTCGATCGCCTCGCGATAGTAGCTCCCCGGCGTGGGGGAGCTCATGAGCCGCCGGTAGATCTCGGGCGAGACGTTCGCGTACTCGAACGTCCCCGTGGCGGTCTCGACGACGAGCTTGCGGTTGCGCTCGTCGTAGCCGGCGGCCTTGAGGCCCGCCGCGTTGAGGCGCTTCATCTCCATCGCTTCGCTCCCGCGCTAGTGGCCGCCCGCCTTGTCGCCCCACAGCTCCTTCAGGCGCGCGTCGCGGCCGCAGCCCTTCCGGTAGAACTGGTAGCGCACCGGATTCTTCCGGTAGAAATTCTGATGGTAATCCTCCGCCGGATAGAACGGCCCCGCTTTCACGATCTCGGTGTAGATCGGCCCCTTGAAGGGCTTGGTCGCCTCGACGCGCTTCTTCGATTCCTCGGCCGCCTTGCGCTGCGCCTCGTCGTGCCAGAAGATCGCCGTCCGGTACTGGCTGCCGGTATCGCAGAACTGCCGGTCCTTCACGGTGGGATCGATGTTCACCCAGTACACGTCCAGCAGGTGCTCGTAGCTCACCTTCTTCGGGTCGAAGACCACCTCGACCGATTCCGCGTGCCCCGTCGTTCCCGAGGACACCTGCTCGTAGGTCGGGTTCGCCACGAAGCCGCCCGTGTAGCCGGAAATCGTGGCGATCACGCCCGGCACCTTGTCGAAGTCCGATTCCATGCACCAGAAGCAGCCGCCGGCGAAGGTTGCGACCTGGGCCCCGGGCGGGATCCCGGGCGCCGCGGCGTGGGCGACGAGGGCGGCAAGCGATGCGAGGAGGATGACGGCGAATCTCATGGAAGGCTCCGTGGTGGATATGTCGATCCGTCGATGGAAACAGGGCCGCCTTACGAACGATTCCACAGCCAGGCGGCGCCGCGCACCCCGCTCGAATCGCCGTGCAGCGGCGGGACGAGCCGCGTGCGCACCTCGTCCGAGAAGACGTGCTCGCGCCAGAGGCGCGGCACCTCCTCGTAGAGCGGCCCGATGCGCGAGAGCCCGCCGCCCAGGACGATCGCGTCGGGGTCGAGCACGTTGATCACGCCGGCGAGCGCGCGCGCGAGCCTCTCGGCGTAGCGCTGCAGCGCCTGCGTGCACGCGGCGTCGCCGAGCGCCGCCCGCCTCGCGATCTCGGCCGCGCTGGTGCGCTCGCCGCTCGCGCGCGCATGGTCCGCCGCGAGCCCCGGGCCCGAAACATAGGTCTCGATGCACGCGCGCCGGCCGCAGTAGCAGAGCGGAAGCGGATGGTCGTCGGCGCGCGGGAGCGGCAGCGGGTTGTGGCCCCACTCCCCGGCGATGGCGTTGGTTCCTTCGAGGATGCGGCCGTGGACGACGATGCCGCCGCCCACGCCGGTGCCGAGGATCACGCCGAAGACCACCGCCGCGCCGGCCGCGGCCCCGTCGGTCGCCTCCGAGAGCGCGAAGCAGTTGGCGTCGTTCGCGAGGCGCACCTCGCGCGCGAGGCGGCGCTCCAGGTCCTCCTTGAGCGGCCTGCCGTTGAGCCAGGTGGAGTTGGCGTTCTTGATGCGGCCCGTGGCGAGCGAGAGCGCGCCGGGCGTGGCGACGCCCACCGTGCCGCGCGCGCCGAGCGAGCGCTCGGCATCCTCGACGAGGCGCGCGACCGATTCGAGCGTGCCTTCGTAATCGTCGGCAGGCGTCGCGATGCGCTCGCGGTGGCGCACGCCTCCGGCCTCGTCGAGCGCGGCGATCTCGATCTTCGTGCCGCCGAGATCGATGCCGAAGCGAAGGGAATGGTTCATGCGCGGACCGGTGGCTGCCGGTCCGCACTATAACGGAAGCGGGGAGCGCTCAGCGCGCGGCGACGTTCGGATTGCCGCCGAGTACCGCGACCGATCCGGGAAGGTTGCGCGTGCGCCCGCCGGCGACCTCCACCTCGCCGCCGATGAGCGCGGCCTGGATCTGCTCCGCCGTCGGCTGGCGCACGCCCAGGCGCGCGAGCGCCGCGCGCGCGGAGGCGAGCGTCCTGCGGATCTGCTCGTAATCCATCGGCGATCCGGGCGTGAAGCCGGCGAGGCTCACGCTGCGGTCCGGCGCCGTCGTCGCGAGCGCGATCGACGTGCCGTGGTGCAGCCCCGCGACCAGCGCGTCCGCGTTCTGGCGGCTGCCGGCCCATGTGGCGAAGTCCGAGGCGATGCGCGAGGCGGGCGCTGCGTCCCGCGTGGCCGCCATGGCGGACGAGGCGACGAGGAGCGATGCGGCGAGCGAGGCGGCGAGCTTGCGAGGATCCATGGGGCACCTCCGGGAAAAGTGCCTCCCACTATGCGCAAGCGGCGCGGCGCGCGGAGTCGGCGCGATCCGAAGGTGCGGTGAGTCGCGGAGCGCACGGCCGGTCGGCCGCCTCCTACCCCGTGCCGCGTGCCAGAATGCGGCGATGAACCTCGCCATCGCCGCGACCATCCTGCTCGGCCTCGCGCTCGATCGCCATTGGGCGGCCTACGGGCAGGCGGCCGCGAGCGCCGCGGCCTGGCTCGTGTGCCTCGCCCTCTTCACGCGCAGCCCGCGCGAGGCGCGCATCCCGCTCGCCGCCTGCCTCGCCATCGCGACGGCGGGCGAGGTGGTGCTGTCGCTCGCGTGGGGCCTCTACCGCTACCGCCTCGGCAACATCCCGCTCTTCGTCCCGCCGGGGCACGTGCTGCTCTTCTTCCTCGGCACGCAGCTCGCGCGCCGCGTGCCCGCGCGCGGCGCGTGGATCGTCGCCGCGGCGGCCCTCCCGCTGGTGGCGCTCTTCGCGTGGCGCGGCCACGACACGCTCGGGCCGCTCCTCTTCGCGCTCTTCCTCGGCTGCCTGTGGCTCTCGCCCTCGCGCAGCCTCTACGCCACGATGTTCGTGCTCTCGCTCGCCATGGAGCTCTACGGCACGTGGCTCGGCAACTGGACGTGGAACGCGGCGGTGCCGGGGCTGGGGCTCAGCACGGCGAACCCGCCGCTCGCGGCGGGCGCGTTCTACTGCGTGCTGGACCTGCTCGTGGTCGTCGCGACCACGGCGCTGCAGCGGAACTTCGGCCGCTCGACGCCGCCGGGCGGGTGCATGGATCAGCCGCCGGCGAGGCCCGGGTTGAAGCCCAGCGTGGCCTCGCACCACGCGGCGACGCGCAGCGCGTGCTCGTCCTCGCGGTAGCGCCCGACCACCTGGAAGCCGAGCGGGAGGCCGCGCAGCCCGCGCCCCGTGGGAATCGTCACGGCCGGCATCGCGGCCTGCGTCCATAGCGAGTCGAACACCGCGTCGCCGGTGCTGCCGAGGCCCTCGGGCGCCTCGCCGGTCGCCGGGATCGTGGCGATCGCCTCGTGCTGCTCGAAGACGCGGTCGAGCCAGCGCCGATATTCCTCGCGCCTAGCGAGCGCCTTCGCGTACTGCTCGGGGCTCACCGTGCGTCCTCGATCGAGCAGCTCCATCAGCGCGGGCGAGAGGCGGATGCGGTGGCGCGATTCGGTCGGGGCGAAGCTCTTCACCGCCTCGTGGGCCATGATCGCCATCACGTTGTCCCACGCGCCGTCGAAGAGCCGCGGCAGCGTCACCTCGCGCACCTTCGCGCCGGCCGCCTGCAGCTTCATGATGCATTCCACGAAATGCTGGCGCTGCACGTCGCTCGCCACGGGCCACTTGGGCGTCTTCACCACCGCGATGCGCGGCGCATCGGCGAGCGGCTCGAGGGGCACGTGCAGCAGCTTCGGCGTCGCGCGCACCACCGTCGCCTCGTCGCGGAAATCCTCGCCCATCAGGCAGGCGCCGAACCACGCGGCGTCGGCGACCGAGCGCGCGAAGACGCCCACCGTGTCGAGCGTGGGCGCGAAGGGAAGGATGCCGGTGCGCGAGATGGCGCCGTGCGTGGGCTTGTATCCCACCACGCCGCAGAACGCCGCGGGCCGGATCACCGAGCCGAGCGTCTGCGTGCCGATCGCGACCGGGACGAAGCCCGCCGCGACCGCGGCCGCCGACCCGCTGGAGGAGCCGCCCGGCGTGTGCGCGGGATTCCAGGGATTGCGCGTCTTGCCCGGCGAGCGGAAGGCGAACTCGGTGGTGACGGTCTTGCCCATCACCAGCCCGCCCAGCGCCTCGAGCCGCCGGACGACCCACGCCGAGGTCGTCGGCACGTGGTTCGCGAAGATCACCGAGCCCATGCGCGTGGGGATGCCGCGGGTGTTGACGATGTCCTTCACCCCGACCGGGATGCCGTAGAGGGGGAGGTCGGCGAGGATGCCCCCGGCCCGCTCCTCGGCATCGGCCATGGCGCGCGAGGCGTCGAACCATTCCCAGGCCTGGATGCGCGGGTCGAGGGCGGCGATGCGCCCCGAGCAGGACGCGACGTAATCCTGGACGGTGGCGCGGCCCTCGCGATAGGCGCGCAGGGTATCGAGAAGCCCGAGGGGATAAAGGTCCATTGTTTTAATTAGTTACGTTGCCGGGCGTCGAGCCGGCCGCGTCAGGACCGCTATTTTGCCGTCCCGTGCAGGGGATTACTAGCCGAGGGCCGCCTTCAGCGCGTTCACGCCCGCGAGCGCGATGAGCTCGTCGTCCGACGCCTTGACGCCGGAGACGCCGATCGCCCCGACGATGGCGCCGTCGATCTCGATCGGCACCCCGCCCTGCAGGATCGCCATGCCCTGGGAGATGGAAAGGAAGGCCGTGCGGCCGTTGTTGACCGACTCCTCGAGGAGCCGCGTGGGGCGCTTCCACGCGACCGCGGCGCGCGCCTTGTTCACGGCGGTGTCGACGCTCGAGGTCTGCGCGCCATCGAGGCGCGCGAGGACGATCGTGTGCCCGCCGTCGTCCACGACCGCGATCACCACGCGCCACTGGTTGCGCACCGCCTCGGCCTCCGCGGCGGCGAGCGCCACGCGGGCGGCCTCGAGGGTGAGCGTCTTGCGCAGCGGAAGCGTGAGGGCCATGGCGATTCGATCGAAGGCGGAGCCCTCGATGATACCGCCCGGCGGCGCCTCCTAGGGAGCGGTGAAGCCGCGATCGAGGAAGGGCTTGCGTCCCTCGTCGGTGACGAGGTAGTCGAGCAGCGAGCGCGCAGCCTCCGCGTTGCGGGCGGCCTTCATCACCGCGCCGGAGTACACGATGGGCTGCTGCAGCTCGGCCGGAAGGAGGCCCGCGACCGTGATGCCCTGCACGGGGAGGATCTCGGTCACGTTGTGGAATGCGATCTCGACCTCGCCGCGCGCGACCTTCTCCGCGATGTAGCCGCCCTCGCCGAACACGGCCTTCGCGCGCACCTCGTCGCGGATGCCGAGCTTCGGCAGCACCACCTCGTCGAAGTTGCGGCCGCTGGTGCCGATCGTCGGGTCCATGTACGTGACGGTCTTCGCGGCGAGCAGCGCGCGGCGCAGGCCTTCGGCGGTGGAGATGTCGGGCACCGGCGCGCCCTTCCTCACCGCCGCGGCCATCGACACCGCGCCCAGGTCGTGGCGCGTGCCCGGCACGATCACGCCGTCGCGCTCGAGCTTCTCGAAGTTCTCCACGGGGATCACCAGCACGTCGGCGAACTCGCCCGCCGCGAGGCGCTTGCGCAGCTCGCCCGCCGGCGCGAAGGAAGCCTTCATCGCGTGGCCGGTCTTCTTGCGCCATTGCGCCGCGGACTCGTTGAACGCGGCCTTCACCGCGCCGGCGCTGAGGACGACCACCTCCGCGGCGGCCGAGGACGTGGCGGCGAAGGCGAGGCCGATGGCGGCGAAGCTGAGGGAAGGCATGGCGGCTCCGGGGATGGCGAGACCGGGAAATTACCACTTGTGGGAAAATCGCACGATGACATCCGCCCGCCCCTACTTCGCGGCCATCTTCGCGATCTGCGCCGCGCTCCTCGGAATCGCCCTTTACCTGCAGGAAGAAGTCGGGCTGGAGCCCTGCCCGATGTGCATCCTGCAGCGCTACGCGTTCACGGCGATCGGCCTCGTCGCCCTCGCCGGCGCGATCCAGGGGCCGCGCGGCGTCGCGCTCAGGGTGTACGGCGTCGTGCTCATCGCCCTCGCGATCGCGGGCGGCGGCGTGGCGGCGCGGCAGTCGTACATCCAGCACTACCCGCCCGCCGTCTCCTCGTGCGGCACCGACCTCGAGTTCCTCGTGAACACGTTCCCCATCTCGCAGGCGCTGCCGAAGATCTTCGCGGGCTCCGGCGATTGCTCCGAGGTGCACTGGCGCCTGCTGGGCCTTTCCATCGCGGAATGGGCGCTCATCTGGTTCGCGCTGATCCTCGCCACGAGCGCGTGGCTCGCGTTCCGGCGCAGGGCGCGCTGAAGGGCCGCTCGTCCGCGCGATGAGGCCGGTTCCGAAAGCCGCGCGCCGGGCGTTCCTCGCGCGCGCGCTCGCCCTCGGCGCGGCCGGGTTCCTGCAGCCGCTCGCGGGATGCGCGCCCGCTCCCGTCCGCTTCCGCGCCTTCCCGTTCACCCTCGGCGTCGCCTCCGGCGCCCCGCGGCCCGACGGCTTCGTGATCTGGACCCGCCTCGCGCCGCTCCCTCTCGAAGGCGGCGGCATGGATCCGCGGCCGGTCGAGGTCGACTGGGAAGTGGCTTGCGACGAGCGCTTCTCGCGCGTCGTGCGTCGCGGCAAGGCCGTGGCGCAGCCCTCGGCGGTGCACGCGGTGCACGTGGAGGTCGAAGGCCTCGATCCGGCGCGCGAGTACTGGTACCGCTTCCACGCGGGCGGCGAGTCGAGCGCGGCGGCACGCACGCGCACCGCGCCCGCCCCGGGGCACGGCGACGAGCGCCTGCGGCTCGCGCTCGCGAGCTGCCAGCAGTACGAGCAGGGCTGGTACGTGGCGCATCGTCATCTCGCCGCCGAGGGCGTCGACCTCGTGGCGTTCGTCGGCGACTACATCTACGAGTCGAGCTGGGGAAGCCGCCACGTGCGCCACCACGCCACCGGCGAGCCGCACACGCTCGACGAGTACCGCGGCCGCTACGCGCAGTACAAGAGCGATCCGGACCTGCAGGCCGCGCACGCCTGCGCGCCGTGGATCGTGACCTGGGACGACCACGAGGTGGACAACGACTACGCGAACGACCAGTCCGAGGACCTCGACCCGCATTTCCTCGCGCGCCGCGCCGCGGCCTACCGCGCGTTCCTCGAGCACCTGCCGGTGCGGCGCTCGGAGGTCGAGGCGGGCGGCGGATACCGCATCTACGGGCGCCACGCGTGGGGATCGCTCGCCCTGCTGCACGTGCTGGACGACCGCCAGTACCGCGACCACGAGGCCTGCCCGAAGGCGCTGCGCGGCGGCTCGAACATCGTGGGGAACGAGTGCACGGAGCGCACGGACCCGCGGCGCACGATCCTCGGCGCCGCGCAGGAACGCTGGCTCGAGCGCGGGCTCGCGCAATCGCGCGCGGCGTGGAACGTGATCGTGCAGCAGACGCTCATGGCGCCCGCGGGCCGCACTTCGGAGCGCGGCCGCCTCTACTGGACCGACGGCTGGGACGGCTATCCCGCCGCGCGCGAGCGGATGATGAAGGCGCTCGCGCAGCCGGGCGTGCGCAACCCGGTGGTCCTCGGCGGCGACGTCCACGCGAACTACGTCGCGGACCTGCACCTCGCGCCCGAGGATCCCGCCTCGCGGCGCGTCGCGACGGAGTTTTGCGGGACGTCCATCACCTCGCAGGGCATCCGCGCCGACGTGGTGGCGGCCATCAAGGCATCGAACCCGCACATCCGCTTCGCCGAGTCGACGAAGCGCGGCTACGTGGTGGTGGATTTCTCGCGCGAGCGCGCCGAGGCGCGGCTGCGGGTGGTGGGAAGCGTGAAGGAGAAGGATTCGCCGGTGAGCAGTCGCGCGCGCTACGTCGTCGAGGACGGGCGGCCGGGCGCGCAGCCGGCCTGAACGGCGGCGCGGCGGGCGCCGCGCCGCCCGTGCAGCATTACTTCAGCCCGAGGATCGTCTTCGCCTTCGCGAGGTCGTCCACGGAAGCCTGGTGCTTGCCGGCCTTGTGCTCGGCCTCGCCCCTGGCGCGCAGCTCCTTCACTTCCTTCATCTGCGCGGCGGAAAGGTTCGGATGCTTGGCGAGCGCGGCGTCGATTTCCTTCATGTCCTTCGGGCAATGGAATGCGAAGGCGGCGCCGGAGGCGAAGAGCAGCGCGGCGGCGAGCGGGAGCATGCGTTTCATCGGTTCTCCTATCGGGGTGGGACGGTTTTGGCGGGAGTTCCTGCTGCGCCCCGAAAACAGGCCGGGGGACGCCATTATTCCTCAATCGCCGGCGAGCTGCCGCAGGTCGGCGAGCGGCTCGCCGGCGAGGCGCCCCGCCGCCTCCAGCCGCAGGATGTCCTCGGCCACGTCGGCCGGCGCGCGCAGCGCGCCTTCCGCCTTCATGCGCCGGAACCGGTCCACGTCCGCGAAGTCCTCGGCCGAAACGCCGCGGATCGCCCCCTGCATGCCGGTATCGATCACGCCCGGCGCGAGGCTCACCACCTCCACCGCGCGGCCGCGCGACTGCGACTCGAGCGCGGCGACGCGCGAGGCCATGTCGAGCCCCGCCTTCGCGGCGCAATAGGCGCTCCAACCCGACACCGGGCGGCGCCCCGCGCCCGACGAGATGTTCACGATGCGCCTCACGGGCGCGATGCCTTCGGTCATGCGCAGGAAGCGGCGCATGAGGCGCATCGGCGCGACGAGGTTCACGAGGATGTTGCGCTCCAGCGCTTCCGGGTCCACCGCCTCGAGCGGCGCGACCGGGGCGGCGACGCCCGCGTTGTTGACGAGCACGGCCTTGTCGTAGCGCTTGCCGCGGATGCGGCCCTCGATGCGGTCGCAAGCGCGCTCGAGCGCCGCGCCGTCGGCGAGGTCCGCCTCGATGCGCGCGCCGCCCGGAATCGGGCCGTCGGCCGCGCGGGAGAGCGCGACCAGCTCGTTGTCGGGATCGCGCGCGATGCGCTCGGCGAGCGCGCGGCCGAGCCCCTGGGTAGTGCCGGTGACGATATAGAGGTTCATGGTCGAAGGTTTCGCTATCATGCGGCGGTGGCCATCTTATCCCCGCGACCCCGGTCGCCGCGCGTCACCGCCGCCCTCGTCGGGGCGAGCACCGTCGTCACCGCCGCGGTCTGGCTCGAGGGGCGACGCGTGCTGCCCCTGCTGCTCATCGGCCGCCCGGGAAGCGCTTTCCTCGCCGATATCCTCGCGGGCGAGCTGTGGCGCCTCGTCACGCCCGTCTTCGTGCACCTCGGCGCGCTGCACCTCATCTTCAACATGATGTGGCTCTGGGACCTCGGCGGGGCGATCGAGCGGCTGAAGGGCGGAGCGTTCCTCGCGCTCTTCGTCGCCGCGAGCGGCGTCGCCTCGAACTTCGCGCAGTACGCCATCACGCGCTCGCCCAACTTCGGCGGGATGTCGGGCGTGGTCTACGCGCTCCTCGGCTACGTGTGGATGCAGGGGCGGTTCAATCCCGCCTTCGGCATTGCGCTGCATCGCTCGACCGTCGCGATGATGCTCGCGTGGTATGCGCTGTGCTGGACCGGGCTCCTCGGCCCGATCGCCAACTGGGCGCACACCGGCGGCCTCGTCCTCGGCGTCGCGTGGGGATTCCTCGACCGCCGCCCGCCGCGCGCGCGGCTGCGCGCGTGAGCGCGCCGGCGCCCCACGGTTCCCGCGGCGCGCTGATCGTGACCGGCGCGGGCCGCGGCATCGGCGCGGCGACGGCGCGCCTCGCCGCCGCGCGCGGCTACGCGG
>DATIVM010000421.1:0-8226 GCA_035465975.1 Usitatibacter sp. | reverse complement strand
CGAAGCGCTTCCTCGATCACGCCGGCTGGCTCGGCACGAGCGCGCGCACCAGCGAACGCGTGCGCGAGAGCGCCACGTACGGCTTCACGACCTCGATGTTCGGCCACGAGGTGCTCGCCTTCGATTGAGTGGGGGCGGCGGCGCGCTTTCGCGACGGCCGGCAGGGGACAATGGTCGGGGTGAGAGGATTCGAACCTCCGGCCTCTACGTCCCGAACGTAGCGCTCTACCAGGCTAAGCTACACCCCGACAGGACAAAAGGGGCGCTTGGGGCGCCCCTCGAGACCCTCTCCGCAGCTAGAACTTCCGCTCGACGGAGAAGTGCGCCAATTGTAGCAGACTGTCGCGGCACGGGGAATCGGGAAGCCCCTCCAGCCGGGCGGTCGCGATGGCCGCCTCCTGCCGGGCCCTTTCGCGCGTGTAGTCGAGCGCGCCCACGCGGTGGATCGCCGCGACCACCGCCTCGAGGTCGCCCATGCCGCCCTGCTCGACCGCGTGGCGCACCACGCGCCGCTCCGCTTCGGAGCCCTCGCGCATCGCCTGGATCAGGGGAAGCGTGGGCTTGCCCTCCGCGAGGTCGTCGCCGAGATTCTTGCCCGTTACCTGCAGGTCGCCCGAGTAGTCAAGCACGTCGTCGATGAGCTGGAAGGCGGTGCCCAGGTGCATGCCGTACTCGGCGAGCGCGCGCTCCGCCTCGGGCTCCGCGCCGCCGAGGATCGCGCCCACCTGGGTCGCCGCCTCGAAGAGCTTCGCCGTCTTGTAGCGGATCACGCGCAGGTATTTCTCCTCGTCGGTGTCCGCGTCGTGCACGTTGAGGAGCTGCAGCACCTCGCCCTCGGCGATCACGTTGGTCGCGTCGGCGAGCACCTTCATGATGCGCAGGCTTCCCGCGTCGACGATCATCTGGAAGGCGCGCGAGTAGAGGAAGTCGCCCACCAGCACGGAGGCGGCGTTGCCGAATTCGGCGTTCGCGGTCTTGCGGCCGCGCCTGAGGCTCGACTCGTCGACCACGTCGTCGTGGAGGAGCGTCGCGGTGTGGATGAACTCGATCACCGCCGCGAGCTCGTGGCGCGCCGGCGCGTGCTTGCCGAAGGCGTTGGCGGCGAGGAGCACGAGCGCCGGCCGCAGGCGCTTGCCGCCCGCCGCGACGATGTAGTTCGCGACGGTGCGGATCAGCAGGACGCCGGAGTCGAGGCGCCGGTGGATCACGGCGTCCACCTCGGCGAGGTCCGCGATGATCGGGGCGCGAATCGATTCCAGGCTGATGGGGGCGAGCGGGAGGTTCATGCGCATGCGGGGAGCGTCGGGAGCGATGCGCCACGCCCGGGCGAGCCCCCGGACAAGTCTTTGACCTTACGAGGTATTTCGCGTATTATAACGAGTTCGGTCGGCGCGGCAGGGAAATTCCTTCGCGCGATGGTGCCGAGATATCGCAAATCAGGAGTCCACAATGTACGCGGTCATAAAAACCGGCGGCAAGCAGTATCGCGTTGCCCCCGGCGAGAAACTCAAAATAGAACAGATACCGGCAGACGTTGGCGCTCAGATCGTCCTCGACCAGGTGCTGATGGTCTCGGACGGCGACGCCGTGAAGCTCGGTTCCCCCCTCGTCGCGGGGGCGAAAGTCTCCGTGACGGTCCTCGGCCACGGCCGCGGCGCGAAGGTGAAGATCTTCAAGCTGCGCCGCCGCAAGCACTACCAGAAGACCCAGGGCCATCGCCAGAACTACACGGAAATCCGTGTGGATTCGATCGCCTAAGCAAGGAAACGAACCATGGCACACAAGAAAGCAGGCGGCTCGTCCCGGAACGGCCGCGATTCCGAGAGCAAGCGCCTGGGCCTCAAGGCCTTCGGCGGCGAGTTCGTGAACGCGGGCTCGATTTTGGTCCGCCAGCGCGGCACCCAGTTCCACCCCGGCACGCACGTCGGCATCGGCAAGGACCATACGCTCTTCGCGATGGCGACCGGGCGCGTGAAGTACCACACGCGCGGTCCCGCGAAGAAGCGCACCGTGTCGATCGAGCCGGTGCAGGCCTGACGGCTCTCGCGCTCCCCGCGAAAGAGCCCCGTACTCGTACGGGGCTTTTTCGTTTCTGACCCATGCCCGACATCGCCCTCTTCCTCGTCGCCTCCGCGCTCCTCACGATCGCGCCGGGACCGGACATCGTCACCGTGCTCACGCGCGGCGTCGCGCAGGGGCGCGCGGCCGGGCTCGCCGCGGCGCTCGGCTTCGCGACCGGCTGCATCTTCCACACGGCGCTTGCCGCGCTGGGCATCGCGGCGCTGATCCGCTCCTCGGAGCTCGCGTTCGACCTGGTGCGCTACGCGGGCGCGGCGTACCTCGCGTGGATCGGCGTCCAGGCGCTGCGCCACCGCGCCGCCTTCTCCCTGCAGGGTGCGAGCGGCGCGAAGGGGCTCGGCCTGATCTACCGCCAGAGCGTGCTCGGCAACATGATGAACCCCAAGGTGACGCTCTTCTTCCTCGCGTTCCTGCCGCAGTTCGTGAACGCGCGCGCCGGCCACGCGGGGCTGCAGATGGCGCTCCTCGGCGCGATCTTCATGGTCCAGACCGCGGTGATCTTCGGCGCGGTGGCGGTCTTCTCCGGCGCGATCGGCACGTGGATGCGGCGGCGCCCCGCGGTCGGCGAACGCCTCAACCTCTTCGCGGGCCTCACCTTCATCGCGCTCGGCATCCGCGTGGCGCTGCCGCGCTAGCGCCGCCATGAAATTCTTCGACGAAGCGAAGATCGAGGTGATCGCCGGCAAGGGCGGCGACGGGTCGGCGTCTTTCCGCCGCGAGAAGTACGTGCCGCGCGGCGGCCCCGACGGCGGCGACGGCGGCCGCGGCGGGAGCATCTACGCCGTCGCCGACGCGAACCTCAATACGCTCATCGACTACCGCTATACGCGCATCTTCCGCGCGAAGAACGGCGAGAACGGCCGCGGCAGCGACTGCTACGGCAAGGGCGCCGACGACGTGGTGCTGCGCGTGCCGGTCGGCACCGTGATCCGCGACGCCGGGAGCGGCGAGACCCTCGCCGACCTCGCCCGGGACGGCGATCGCGCGCTCCTCGCGCGCGGCGGCAAGGGCGGGCTCGGCAACCTCCACTTCAAGTCGAGCGTGAACCGCGCGCCGCGGCAATTCACGCGCGGCGAGCCGGGCGAGGCGCGGCAGCTCGAGCTGGAGCTGCGCGTGCTCGCCGACGTGGGCCGCCTCGGCATGCCGAACGCGGGCAAGTCCACCTTCATTCGGGCAGTCTCCGCGGCGCGGCCCAAGGTCGCCGACTATCCGTTCACGACGCTCCACCCGAACCTCGGCGTGGTGCGCGTCGACATGGACCGGTCGTTCGTGGTCGCCGACATCCCCGGGCTCATCGAGGGCGCCGCGGAGGGCGCGGGCCTCGGGCACCAGTTCCTGCGCCACCTGCAGCGCACGCACCTGCTGCTGCATCTCGTGGACATGGCCCCCGCCGACGCCGCCGTGGACCCGGCCGCGGAAGTGCGCGCGCTCGCCACCGAGCTCAAGAAGTACGACCCCGCGCTCGCGAAGAAGCCGCGCTGGCTGGTGTTCAACAAGGCGGACCTGCTCGATCCCGACCAACGCGAGGATCGCGCCCGCACGCTGGTGAAGAAGCTGCGGTGGACGAAGCCCTGGTTCGTGATTTCCGCGATCAACGGCGAGGGATGCAAGGAGCTTACGTACAAGGTGATGGAGCTCCTCGAGGCGGAGCGCCGTTCCCGCGCAGGCGGGAATCCACGGGATGCGTCCCCGACGTCTCGGGGACGACGGGCAAAACGATGACCACTCGCGGACGACGGACACTACGATGACCACGCCGCTCGCCTGCGCCCGGCGCATCGTGGTGAAGATCGGCTCGAGCCTGCTCACCAACGCCGGCGCGGGCCTCGACCGCGACGCGATCGCCGACTGGGTGCGGCAGGTGGCGGAGCTGCGCCGCCGCGGCATCGAGGTGCTGGTCGTCTCCTCGGGCGCGATCGCCGAGGGCATGAAGCGCCTGCAGTGGGCGCGGCGGCCGAGCGCGGTGAACGAGCTCCAGGCCGCGGCCGCCGTCGGCCAGATGGGCCTCGTGCAGATGTGGGAATCGTGCTTCTCGGAGGTGGGCCTGCACACCGCGCAGGTGCTCCTCACCCACGAGGACCTGGGCGACCGGCGCCGCTACCTCAACGCGCGCACCACCCTGAGGACGCTGGTCGCGCTCGGCACCGTGCCGATCATCAACGAGAACGACACCGTCGTCGTGGACGAGATCCGCTTCGGCGACAACGACACGCTCGGCGCGCTGGTGACCAACCTCATCGAGGCGGACGCGCTGGTGATCCTCACCGACCAGAAGGGCCTCTACTCCGCAGACCCGCGGCGCGATCCCTCGGCACGGCTCGTCGAGCGCGCGGCCGCCGGCGATCCGGAGCTCGAGCGCATGGCGGGCGGCGCGGGCTCGGCGATCGGCAAGGGCGGCATGATCACGAAGGTGCTGGCGGCGAAGCGGGCGGCGCGCAGCGGCGCGCACACCGCGATCGCGTGGGGCCGCGAGCCGGACGTGCTGGTGCGCCTCTTCTCGGGGGAATCGGCCGGCACGCTCCTCGAGGCGCAGACGCCGCCGGTCGCGGCGCGCAAGCAGTGGCTCGCCGACCACCTGAAGCCTTCCGGCCGCATCACGCTCGACGCGGGTGCGGTGAAGGCGGTGGTCGCGGACGGGAAGAGCCTGCTCGCGATCGGCGCGACCGCCGTGGACGGGCATTTCGAGCGCGGCGAGGTGGTGAGCGTCGCCGGGCCCGACGGGCGCGAGATCGCGCGCGGCCTGGTGAACTACGGCTCGGCGGAAACGGCGCGGATCCTGCGCAAGCCGAGCTCCGAGATCGAATCGGTGCTCGGCTACCTCGCCGAGCCCGAGCTCATCCATCGCGACAACCTGGTGGTGCTGTAGCGGATATACTGCACGCGACGTCCAACCCACCCAGGGAGAGAAGAACATGAATCTCGTGGACCGCGCGAAGAAGATTCTTCTGCAGCCCAAGGCCGAATGGGAGGTGATCTCGGCCGAGCCCCACACCGTGCAGGACCTGTACACCGGGTACGTGATGATCCTGGCGGCGATCCCCGCCGTCGCCTCCTTCATCGGGTTCTCGTTGATCGGCGTGAGCTCGTTCATGGGGACGTACCGCTGGCCTATCACGTCCGGGGTCACCCACATGATCCTGCAGTACGTGCTGAACCTCGGCTGGGTCTACGTGCTCGCGCTCATCATCGACGCGCTGGCGCCGAACTTCGGCGGCGAGAAGAACTTCATGCAGGCGCTGAAGGTGTCGGCCTTCTCGCCCACGGCGATGTGGCTCGCGGGCATCTTCTCGATCATCCCGGTGCTGGGAATCCTCGGGATCCTCGGCCTCTACAGCCTGTACCTGCTCTACGTGGGGCTGCCGGTGCTCATGAAGACGCCGCCGGAAAAGGCGGTCTCCTACACCGTGGTCGTGATCATCATCGCGATCGTGCTCGGCCTCATTGTCGGAGCGCTCTCCGCGCTCGTCGTGCCGGGCCCGATGCGCGGCTTCTGAGCGCCGCCTAGGCGTCGGTCCCCAGGATCGTGGGGACCGCCGCCACGGCGGCTTCCTGTTCGGCGGCACGCGCGCGCGGATGGCGCCGGCGCCGCCCGTAGGGCGAGAGCCCCACGGCGCGCGGGCTCACGTCGAGGTAGGACGAGAGCTGCTCGAGCCCGATGCGATAGACCTCGCGCTTGAAGTCGATGACGGTCTCGAGCGGGATCCAGTACTCGTGCCAGCGCCAGGCGTCGAATTCCGGATGGCCGCTCGCGCGCAGGCAGATGTCGCAGTCGCGCCCGACCAGGCGCAGCAGGAACCAGATCTGCTTCTGCCCCTTGTAGGTGCCGCGCCACTCGCGCTTCACCCAGTGCACGGGGACGTTGTAGTGCAGCCACTCGCGCGTGCGGCCGAGGATCTTCACGTGCTGGGGCTCGAGCCCGGTCTCTTCCTGCAGCTCCCGGTACATCGCCTGCTCGGGAGACTCGCCCGGCTTGATGCCGCCCTGGGGGAACTGCCACGCGTGTTCCTTCACGCGCTTTCCCCAGAAGACCTGGTTGCGGCTGTTCACGAGCACGATGGCGACGTTCGGGCGATATCCGTCCCGATCGATCATTGCGGTCACCATCCAATCCATTGAGTTGATCCCATTTTTCCACAGTTTGCGAGCGCTGGCCAGCCGCCGCCCCCGTGTAGAATGCACGGCTGCAACCTGATGATTTTTATTCCAAAAACAAGCCAGTCGCGATTTGCCCGCCGGAGAGCTTCATGCGCGCCAGCCACTACCACCTCGCCACCCTCAAGGAAGCTCCCCAGGAAGCGGAGCTCGCCAGCCACAAGCTCATGATCCGGGCGGGCCTCATCCGCAAGCTCGCGAGCGGCCTGTACACGTGGATGCCGCTGGGCCTGAAGGTGCTGCGCAAGGTGGAGCAGGTGGTGCGCGAGGAGATGAACTGGGCGGGCGCGCTCGAGATCCTCGCCCCGCCCGTGCAGCCGGCCGAGCTCTGGAAGGAGACCGGGCGCTGGGACCTCTACGGGCCGATGATGCTGCGCATCAAGGACCGCAGCGAGCGCGAGTTCTGCTACGCCCCCACGGCCGAGGAGGTGCTCTGCGACATCGTGCGCCGGGAGGTGAAGAGCTACCGCCAGCTCCCGGTGAACCTCTACCAGATCCAGACCAAGTTCCGCGACGAGATCCGGCCGCGCTTCGGCGTGATGCGCGCGCGCGAGTTCACGATGAAGGACGCCTACTCTTTCGACGCGGATTTCGAGGGGCTGAAGAAGAGCTACGACCGGATGTACCAGGCCTACACGCGCATCTTCACGCGGCTGGGGCTCGAGTTCCGCGCGGTGGCCGCCGACACGGGTGAGATCGGCGGCACGGGCTCGCACGAGTTCCAGGTGATCGCGGGCTCCGGCGAGGATGCCATCGCCTGGTGTCCGCAATCCGGATACGCCGCGAACGTGGAGCTCGCCGAGGCGCTGGCCCCGAAGGGGCCGCGCGGCCCCGCGACGCAGCCCATGAAGAAGGAAGCGACGCCGGGCAAGCACACCTGCGAGGAGGTTTCGGACTACCTGAAGATCCCGCTCACCATGACGGTGAAGTCGATCGTCGTGATGCGCGACCGGGGTCGCGAGGCGCCGGCGGAACCGAGCGACATGGTGATGCTCCTGGTGCGCGGCGACCACATGCTGAACGAGGTGAAGGCGTCGAAGGTGAAGGGACTCAATCCCTTCCGCTTCGCGACCAACGCGGAGATCGAGGCGCGGCTCAAGGCCCCGCCCGGCTCGCTCGGCCCCGTGGGACATCCCGGTCTGCGGGTAATCGCCGATCGCACGGTGGCCGCGATGAGCGACTTCTGCACCGGCGCGAACGAGGAAGGCTTCCACCTCACCGGCGTGAACTGGGGCCGCGACCTGCCCGAGCCCGAGATCGTCGCGGACATCCGGAACGTCGTCGCGGGCGATCCCTCGCCCGACGGCAAGGGCGCGCTCGAGATCGCGCGCGGCATCGAGGTGGGGCACGTGTTCCAGCTTCGCACCGCGTACACCGAGAAGATGGGCGTCACCTACATCGACTAGAAGGGCGCTTCGCGGCCGATGGAGATGGGCTGCTACGGCATCGGCGTGACGCGCGTCGTCGCCGCCGCCATCGAGCAGAACCACGACGAGCGCGGCATCATCTGGCCCGATCCCATGGCGCCCTTCGTCGTGGCGGTGGTCCCGATGGGCTATCGCAAGAGCGAGGCGGTGAAGGCCGCCGCCGACCGGCTCTATGCGGAGCTCCAGGCCGCGGGCCTCGACGTGCTGCTCGACGACCGCGACGAGCGGCCCGGCGTGCTCCTCGCCGACCAGGAGCTCATCGGCATCCCGCACCGGCTCGTGGTCGGCGACCGCGGGCTCAAGGACGGCGTGGTCGAGTACCAGCACCGCCGCGACACCGCGCCCACCAAGCTGCCGGTGGCCGAGGCGGCGGAATACGTGCGCGCGCGGATCCGCGATGCGAAGGTGCGCGAGCCCGCTTGAAGCGGCGGCACGCGCCGCCCTCCTCGTCCTCGTCCTCGCGCTCGCCGCGCCGCTCGCGGCGCACGGCGGCGCGCAGCAATACGAGGTGCTCTCGGCGAGCGTGCGCGCGTCCCTCGCCCAGGCGGTGGCCGACCGCGCCACCATC
>DATIVM010000420.1:0-3865 GCA_035465975.1 Usitatibacter sp. | reverse complement strand
GGCGTGGCGAACGTCGTGAAGCATGCGCGCGCGCGCCACGTGGACGTGACGCTCGAGCGCGCGGCGAAGGGCCTGCACATGACGATCTCCGACGACGGCGTGGGCATCGCCGACCTCGAGGCCGCGAAGAAGATGTCGCACGGCCTGGCCGGCATGAGCCATCGCGCACGCTCGGTGAACGGCACGTTCAAGGTGCGCTCGCGGCCCGGCAAGGGAACGCGCCTGGAGGTGTTCGTGCCGCTGGAAGCGCCGGCGGAGCCGCCGGCGCGCGATCCCGCCTAGTTCTCGCGGCTGGAGAGCAGCTCGCCGATGAGGCGCGGGATGGTCGCGAAGTCCTTGCTCTTGTCGAGGAAGTAGTCGGCGCCGGCCTCGAAGGCGGCGACCTTGAGCGCGGGGACCGCGTGGTTGGTGAGCACCACGATGCACGCGGGGTTCGCGCCGGTCGCGGCGCGCAGGCGCCGGATCACGCCGAAGCCCGTGCCCTGCGCGAGCTGCAGGTCGACGATCGCGAGGCTGATGGTGTAGCGGTCGCACGCGGCGAGCGCCTCGTCCTCGGTGGCCGCGGTGGCGACCACCTCGACGCGGCTCGGCACCGAGACGAGCTCCACGAGCCGCTCGGCGATCTGCGGCGAATCCTCCACGACGAGCGCGTTCATGAGCTCGTCGGCGCGCGTGTGCGGGTCGTACTCCGCGGGACGCGTGCGCCGGTCCGGCGCCCCTTCGTGCGGCGTCGGTGCGTGGAGGTGGACGGAAGCGCTCGGCGCCACCGCCTGGGGGAAGTCGCTGGCCGGCATGATCATGCGATGAGCTGGTTCTTCACCGCATAGTAAGTGATGTCGGCATTGGACTTGAAGTTCATTTTTTCCAGGATGCGCGAGCGGTAGGTGCTCACGGTCTTCACGCTCAGGAAGAGCTCCTTCGCGATTTCCGACACGCTCTGGCCGGAGGCGAGCTTGCAGAAGATCTGGAACTCGCGCTCCGAGAGCTGGGTGTGCGACGGCTGGTCCGCCGCGGGACCGGCGAGGCCCTGGGCGAGCTTGTCCGCGATGCGCGGGCTCACGTAGCGCCGGCCCTGCGCCGCGGCGACGACCGCCGAGACGAGGTTCTCCGACGGCGCGTCCTTCGCCACGAAGCCCGACGCGCCGGCCTTCAGCAGGTTGATGGCGTACTGGTCCTCCGGGTAGCCGCTCACGATGAGCACCGCCATCTCGGGCCGGATCGCCTTGCATCGGTTGAGCACGTCCACGCCGGACATGTCCGAGAGCGACAGGTCGACGAGCGCGACGTCGTAGGCCTGCGCCCGGACCAGCGCGATGGCCTCTTCTCCGGTGCGCGCCTCGCCGGCGACCTCCATGTCCACGCGGCCCGAGAACACCTGCTTGAGGCCCATGCGCACGACATCGTGGTCGTCCACGATCAGCAGCCGAATCATTGCACGCGATCCTACAGTTGGTTTGTAGGGATTCATTACACCACGCTCGCCCGCGCCGGCGGTCGTCGGCGCCATCGGATTCCTTTGTAGGACAAATCCTACACCGGGCGTTTTATTAGAAAGAGTACTTGAAGAGGATTCGATGGCGGTTGACGGAGATGTTTTCACGTTGGAGTCCCGGGAGGTCCGGCATGAAGTTGCGTACCGGTTTGTAGACGATATGTCCGTTGGAGGGGTCGTAGCACAGCGTGTTGTCGCCGTCGCACGACGAGGGGCTGCCGCGGCGCGATTCCGGATGCGGCAGGAAATCGAGATCGACCGGATCGTCCGCGCTGAAGACGAAGGGCGCACGGCGGCTCGCACCGGTGGCGATCGCTTCCTTCGGCGCCAGTCGCAGCGACTTCTCGCCCTCCGCGGGAGCGGCCGCCTGCACCGCGAGCGGCGCGGCGGCGAAGGCGAATGCGAGGGCGAGCGGCGTCATTTTCATCGGCACTCCCGACATCGACCTTCGTCGCGGGTTCCTGCGCGGAAGGCGTTCGGCTTGGAAGTGATGCTGCGCCTCGAAGCGAGCCCGGGTATGCCAGCCCGATGCGCCAAACGGTGTCCTTCATTTCCGGTGGCCCGTGTCGGATTGCGCCGACATGCCGCAGGAACGGGCCGACCGCGAGGCGCGGATTCTTCCCATTACCTTGTCGCGCTGGCGCGCCTATCGTGGCTGCTCCTGTCCGGTCCTGTAGCCGGACGCCGCAGAGGAGCATCCATGAAGCGCCTGCTTCCAATGGCCGCCCTGGTCGCCGCGAACGCGCTCGCCGCCGCGCCCACGATCGCGACCACGCCTTCGATTCCTGCCTACGGGCAGGCGGTCGCGATGGAGGTGCAGGGGACGGGAGTGCTCGTATACCTGCCCGCCACGCGCTACACGCGCTCCGGCAACGACATCACGGTGGAATACGAATACCTCGGATCGAGCTTCGGCCCGTTCGGTCCCGGTTTCGGCAATCCCGGACTTCGCCTCGGCGAGCTCGCGCCCGGCAACTACCAGGTCACCGCGCGCCTCATCGACATCAACAACCCGGGCGCCCCGCCGCAGACGGTGAGCGCGAACGTTCCGGTGACGCCGCCCAGCGACTGGGGGATCTACGCGGTGCCGCACGCGCCGCTCGCGAGCGACCGCGTGCAGCTCGTGATCCGCAGCGCCGCGTATTTCGATCCCTCGTCGATGCGCGCGACGTCGAGCGGCAACACCCTCCGCGTCGATTTCACCTACCGCGCGAGCGCGCCGGTGAGCGGACCGACGCCCGAGGGCCTCACCTCTTTCGCGTCGATCGACGTGGGGCGGCTCGCGCCCGGCGTGTACCACGCCGAGGGCTGGGGCCGCCCCGACACCGGCGGCGACCCGCAGCGCTACTTCACGCTCGACTTCGCGGTGAATCCCGAATCGAACGTCGTCGAGTACTACCACGACACGCTCGACCACTACTTCGTCGCGGCGGGCGGCGACGAGATCGACCTCCTCGACGGCGGCGGACAGGGCGGGTGGAAGCGCACCGGGCAATCGTTCCACGCGTGGCTGCGCCAGGAGGACGCGCCGGCGGGCGCGCAGCCCGTGTGCCGCTTCTACGCGGCCGGACCCAACTCGCATTTCTACACCGGCGATGCTTCGGAATGCGCGGGCCTGCGCGCGCTCGAGCAGGCGCAGCGCGCCGATGCGGACGCGATGGGCGTGCCGTTCCTCGGCTGGGGCTACGAGGGGATCGCGTTCTATGCGCTGCTGCCGGCGAACGGCCAGTGTCCCTCGGGAACCGCGCCGGTCTGGCGCAGCTACAACAACCGCGCGGCCGAGGACGATTCCAACCACCGCTTCACGACGGATCCGCTGCAGCACGCGGCGATGGAGGGGTGGATCGACGAAGGGCCGGCCTTCTGCTCGCCGACGACGTGACGCGCTTCGCGAGCAGGCGCAGCAGGGCGCCCTCGTCGGGCCGCAGGCCGCGCGGCGCGCGGCCCGCGCGCGGGCGCGGCCCGCGCCACGTCGCCGGGTCGAGGACGCGCGGATGCACGTAGCTCTTGCGGCATACCGCGGGCGTGTTGCCGAGGAGCCGCGCGGCCTCCCGCACCGCGGCCGCCATGTCGGTGAGGCGCACTTCGCCCTCGCGATGGCGCAGCAGCTCCGCCACGAAGAGGCTCCCGGCCCAGGTGCGGAAATCCTTCGACGTGAACGCATTCCCCGCGATCTCGTGCAGGTAGTCGTTCACGTCGCCCGAGCCGATGCGCTGCACCTCGCCCGCGTCGTCGACGTACTCGAAGAGCTCCTGACCGGGAAGCTCGCGGCAGCGGCGCACGACGCGCGCGAGGCGCGGGTCCTCGATGCCGATGCGATGGAACTTGCCGCTCTTGCCGCGGAACTGGAACTCGATGCGGTCGCCGCGCACC
>DATIVM010000419.1:0-9229 GCA_035465975.1 Usitatibacter sp. | reverse complement strand
ACCAGCTTGCGGGCCTTGGCGCGCTCCTCTTGGGCCTCTGCGAGGGTGTATTCCCCGCACTCCGGGCCCAGCTTGCCGTATTCGCCCAGCGCGTAGAGGTTTTCGCGCGGCCGGCCGTCCGGGCCTGGCATTCGGTAGCGGTACCGCCAGAGCTTCGTGCCAGTAGGGCGGACCTCCAGGTACAGGCCCTTCCCGACGCGCAGCTTGTAGGGACGATCCTTGGGCTTTGCGTTCCTGATTGCGGCGTCGGTTAGCATGGCGACCCTCGAATAAGCGGGTATCTGGTGTCGATACGCACAACGATACCCACTTTTATCTGCGCTGCCAAGACGCCTCGTGAAAACTACTGCAAGGCATTCCTCGAGGGAAATCAGGCTAAAACCATCTCCGCCGTGGCCTAGAGAGACCCCCTGAAAGTTCGATGTCGATTATCGATCATCAGCAGCATGGCCGGCCCCTCATTCGACGGGCGCGTCGAGGCCGGCGTGCACCTGCTCGGCCGCGGCGAGGAGCGCGCGCGCCTTGTTGCGCGTCTCGAGCCACTCGTTCTCGGGGATCGAATCGGCCACGATGCCCGCGGCCGCCTGCACGTAGAGCGTCGCGTCCTTCACCACGCCGGTGCGGATCGCGATCGCGAGATCGATGTTGCCGTTGAATCCGAGGTAGCCCGCGGCGCCCGCGTAGATGCCGCGCTTCTCGGGCTCCAGCTCCTCGATGATCTCCATCGCGCGCACCTTGGGGGCGCCGGTCACGGTGCCGGCGGGGAAGGTCGCCCGCAGGAGCTGCATCGGGCTCAACTGCGGATCGACCATGCCCTCCACGTTCGAGACCATGTGCATGACGTGCGAGTAGCGCTCGACCACCATGGTCTCCGTGACCTTCACCGTGCCCACCTTCGCGATGCGGCCCACGTCGTTGCGGCCGAGGTCGATCAGCATCACGTGCTCGGCGCGCTCCTTCGGGTCGCCGAGGAGCTCGCGCTCCATCTCGAGGTCCTTCTCCGGGGTCGCGCCGCGCCGCCTCGTCCCCGCGATCGGCCGCAGGGTCACCTTGTCGCCCTCGCGCCGCACGAGGATCTCGGGCGAGGCGCCCACGACCTGGGCGTCGCCGAACTCGAAATAGAACATGTACGGCGAAGGATTGATCGAGCGCAGCGACCGGTACAGGTTCACGGGTGAGTACGGGAACGGCTGCGCGATGCGCTGCGAGATCTGCACCTGGAAGATGTCGCCCTCCTCGATGTAGCGCTTGCAGCGCGCGACCGCCTCGTAGAACGCGGACTCGGCGATGTTCGAGCGCGGCGGCTCGAGCGCGGGGCGCGGCTGGTGGGACGGAAGCGCGGCGGGCTTGCGCAGCTGCGCGCGCAGCTCCTGCAGCCGGCGCAGCGCCGCGCCGTGCGCGCCGGGGCGCGACGGATCGGCGTACACGATGAGGTGCAGCTTTCCCGAGAGGTTGTCCACGACCGCGAGCTCCTCGGAAAGCAGCAGGCGGATGTCCGGGAGCCCGATCGGGTCCGGTTTCGCAGCGCGGCCGAGCCGCGGCTCGACGTAGCCGACCGTGTCGTAGCCGAAGTAGCCCGCGAGCCCGCCCGCGAAGCGCAGCTCGCCCGCCGGCGTCGCCGCGCGGAACGAGCGCAGGTACTCGTCGATGTAGCCGAGCGGATCGTCCACGTCGCGCGATTCGGCCTCGACGCCGCCGCGCACGCGCCGCACGTGGTGCCCGCGCACCTCCAGCCACTCGCTCGCGGGGAGCCCGACGATCGAGTAGCGGCCGAAGCGCTCCCCGCCGATCACGCTCTCGAGCAGGTACGAGCCCGGGCGGTTCGCGAGCTTCAGGAAGATGGAAAGCGGCGTGTCGAGATCGGCGAGCGTCTCGAGCTGCAGGGGGATTCGGTTGTAGCCGGCGCGTCCGAGCGCCAGGAATTCGTCTTCAGTCATGGGTCACCACACGGTTCGCTTGCATGGGAAACGGCACGGCGAGCGCTCTAGCGCCAGCTGTGCCATCGCCGATCGAAGCGGATTCCGCGCGGTGCCATGTCGAGACGTTCGGTGGGAGATTCGCGAGACTAGACGGCCATTGTAGCCCGCTTGAGCTCGGCGCGCATCCGGGCGATCGCGGCCTTGCGGTCCTTCTCGTTGAACACCGCGGACCCGGCGACGAAAGTGTCGGCCCCGGCGCGGGCGACCTGCGCGATGTTGTCGGCCTTCACCCCGCCGTCGACCTCGAGCCAGATGTCGCGCCCGCTCGCCTCGATGCGGCGGCGCGCCTGCGCGATCTTGGGCAGCGCCGAGGCGATGAACGACTGGCCGCCGAAGCCCGGGTTCACCGACATGATCAGGATCAAGTCCACCTTGTCCATCACGTGGTCGAGCCAGGCGAGCGGCGTGGCGGGGTTGAACACGAGCCCGGCCTTGCAGCCCTGGTCGCGGATGAGGCCGAGCGTGCGGTCGACGTGCTCGCTCGCCTCGGGGTGGAAGCTGATGATCGAGGCCCCCGCCTTCGCGAAGTCCGGCACGATCCGGTCCACCGGCTTCACCATGAGGTGCACGTCGATCGGCACGCTGCACAGCGGCTTGATCGCCTGGCAGACGAGCGGCCCCACCGTGAGGTTCGGGACGTAGTGGTTGTCCATCACGTCGAAGTGCACCAGGTCCGCGCCGGCGTCGATGACGTCGCGCACCTCGTCGCCGAGCCTTGCGAAGTCGGCGGAGAGCAGGCTCGGTGCGATGCGGAAGGAGGGAGCGGGCATGGCGGGCGATGGCGTGTGGGCCGCTCCGGGATTCTACGTGGATTCGCTGCCGCGCGGCCATTCTCTGCTACCATCGTTTTCAATGCGCCAGACCTCCCGAACCATGCCCGACGCCAAGAAATACAGTGTCGCGGTGACCGCACACTCCACCTACCTCCCCGACCAGTCGGACGAGGAGGAGGACCGCTACGTTTTCGCCTACACCATCCGCATCACGAACAACGGAAGCGTGACCGCGCAGCTCGTGAGCCGCCACTGGATCATCACCGACGCGGACAACCAGGTGCAGGAGGTGCGCGGGATGGGCGTCGTCGGCGAGCAGCCGGTGTTGAAGCCCGGGGACACGTTCGAGTACTCGAGCGGCTCGTCGATCCCGACGGCGGTGGGCACCATGCGCGGCAGCTACCAGCTCGTGGCCGAGGACGGCACGCGCTTCGAAGCGAGCATCCCCGAGTTCACGCTCAGCGTCCCGCGCGTCCTGCATTGAGCCCCGCCCCGGGCGCGGCGCGCTTCGCACGTTGCATGCGCGAATGAATCCCCCGTTTCCCGATCGCGCGCGCCGATTGCGCGCGCTGCTCGCCGCGCTGCTCCTCGCCGCGGCGGCCGCGTGCACCGCGCCCGAGCCGAAGCAGGCGCAGCCCGCGAAGCCCGCACCCGTCCCGGCGCAGGCCGCGAAGCCGCCCGAGCCGCTCGCGTGCCCCCCGGCACCCCAACCGCAATGTCCCGCGCCGCCCACGCCGGCGCCGCCGCCCGAATACCGCGGAAAGATCGAGCCGGCGAGCTGGCCGGAGCTTCCCGACTGGGGCCGCGAGAGCCTGCGCCCGTCGCTCGACGCCTTCGCGCGAAGCTGCACGGTCCTCGTCGAGCGCGACGCGTGGAAGGCGGCGTGCGAGGCGGCGCTCGCGGTGCCGCCCTCGGCGAGCGAGGCCGAGATCAGCCTCTACTTCGAGACCTGGTTCGACCCGTACCGCGTGGTGAACGCGGACGACACCACGACCGGGATGGTGACCGGCTACTACGAGCCGCTGCTCCACGGCAGCCGCACGCGCACGCACCGCTACCGCTTTCCGATCTACGGGCCGCCGCCCGACCTGCTCACGATCGACCTCTCAACGGTCTACCCCGAGCTCAAGCATCGGCGCCTGCGGGGACGCCTCGAGGGGAACCGCGTCGTGCCGTACTACTCGCGCGCGGACATCGATTCCGATCCGGCGCTGCTCAAGGGCCTCGAGATCGCGTGGGTCGACGACGAGATCGACGATTTCTTCCTGCACATCCAGGGCTCGGGGCAGGTGCAGCTCCCCGACGGCCAGCGCATCCGCGTCGGATACGCCGACCAGAACGGGCACCCCTTCCGCTCGCTCGGCGCGCTCCTCATCCGCAACGGCGAGATACCGCCCGAGCGCGCCTCCATGCAGGGCATCAAGGAATGGGCGCGGCGCCACACGCGCAAGCTCAAGGAATACCTCGACGCGAACCCGAGCTTCGTGTTCTTCCGCGTGTTGCCGAGCGAGCTGCCGGGACCGCTCGGCGCGCTCGGCGTGCCGCTCACGCCCGAGCGCTCGATCGCGGTCGATCCGCGCGTCGTCCCGCTGGGCGCGCCGGTGTACCTCGCGACCACCTATCCCAACACCGACCAGCCCCTCGATCGGCTGATGGTCGCGCAGGACACGGGCGGCGCCATCAGCGGCGCGGTCCGCGCCGATTTCTTCTGGGGGTTCGGCGATGCGGCCGGCGCGCTCGCCGGAAAGATGCGGCAGGCGGGAAGGATGTGGGTGCTGCTGCCGAAGGGCTACAAGCCCGCGGCCGCGCCGCAAAGCGCGGCCGCGGGCTGAGCCGCTACTTGGTCGAGGCGAGCTTCGCCTTCGCCTCGGTGAAGCGCTTCTCGAGGTCGGCCATGGAGATCGCCCCGGGCACGCGCTCGCCGTCCTCGAACACCAGGGTCGGCGTGCCGCGGATGCGCTTCTGCTGTCCCAGCGCGAGGTTCTTGTCGAGCGGCGCCGTGCACTTGCCCTCGGTCGCGGGCAGCTTGTCGTGGACCATCGCGTCGATCCACGCCTTGCCCGGATCGGCCGAGCACCAGATCGCCTTCGACTTCTGCACGGAATCCGGGGCGAGGATCGGGTACAGGAACACGTACGCGGTCACGTCGGTCACGCCCTGGAAGTCGCGCTCGAACCGCTTGCAGTAGCCGCAGTTCGGATCCTCGAAGAGCGCGATCTTGCGCGAGCCGTTGCCGCGCACGATCTTGATCGCCCGGTCGAAGGGCAGGCTCTTGAAGTCGATGCGGTTGATCTCGGCGAGGCGCCGCTCGGTGACGTTCTCGCGCTTGTTCAGGTCGACGATGGGGCCGAGCAGGACGAAGGAGGCCTTGTCGTCGGTGTAGAAGATCTCGCCTCCGGCGAGCACTTCGTAGAGGTTGCCGTAGGGCGTCTTCTTCACGCTGTCCACGGGCGCCTCGGGGAGCTTCTTGTGGAGCTCCGCCTTGATGGAGTTGACGTCGACCTGCGCGTGCAACGGCAGGATCGCGGCCGCGGCGACGGCCGCGATGAATGCAGTGATCTTCATGTGAGGGCTTCGAGATG
Source organism: Usitatibacter sp. (assembly GCA_035465975.1). Lineage (GTDB taxonomy): Bacteria > Pseudomonadota > Gammaproteobacteria > Burkholderiales > Usitatibacteraceae > Usitatibacter. Next base: position 3,895 of record DATIVM010000419.1, on the reverse strand, counting down.
ACCCAGTGGGCAACCCGCCAGGGAAGGGGGAGGACCGGGGGCCGAACCGCGATTATCTCATCGCACGCCGCGCAAGTGCGGCCTTCGCCCACGGCTGGTTCTCGACGATCCCGAGACCGAGGTTGCGCAGGGTGAACGCGCCCGGCCGCTCGGTCGCGAAGAGCCGGTCGAGCGCGTCGGTGAGGAACTGCATGGCGGTGACGTCCTCGCGCCGGTCCCGCGCATAGCGGCGAAGCACGGCGAGATCCCCCACGCCTTCGACGGCCGAGCGTGCGGCGAGCGCGGCGCAGAGCGCGCGCACGTCCTGGAACCCGAGGTTGACGCCCTGGCCGGCGAGCGGATGCACGGCGTGGGCGGCATCGCCGACAAGGGCCACGCACGGCGCGACGGGTTGCGGTACCCGCACGAGCCGCAGGGGAAACCGCGCGACGGGCGAGATCCGGCGCAGGTCGCCGAGCACCGCCGCGCCGGCTTCGCGGACCCGCCGCTCGAAGGCGCGAGTGTCGAGCGCTTCCAGCGCCCGCGCGTTCTCGTTCGGAGTGGACCACACGATCGAGATGCGCCGGCCCGGAAGCGGCAGCCACGCGAGCACGCCGTCCTCCCGGAACCACTGGCGCGCGGTCTCGCCGTGGGCCCGCTCGGTCTCGAAGTGGGCGACGACGGCCGATTCGCCGTAGGGCCGCTCCTCGAAGGGAATGCCGATGCGCGCGCGCACCGGGGAATCGGGGCCGTCGGCGCCCACCAGGAGGTCGGCCTCGATCCGCTCGCCGCTCGCGAGCGAGGCCCACGCGGTGCGTCCCTCGACCCCGAAGTCCACGGCCTTCGCCTCGTGGGAGATCGTGACGTTGGCGAGGCAGGCGGCCTGCGCCTCGATCGCCTGCGCGAGGCGCCCCGCCTCGAGCACCCAGGCGAGCGCGGCGCCCGGGCGCGCGGCGAACTGCAGCTTCGCGCCGCCGTCGCCGAACACCTCCATGCGGCGCACCGCGGCGACGCGCGAAGCGTCGAGGCGCTCCCACGCCCCGACATCGCGCAGCAGCGCCCGGGTGCCCGGGCTCAGCGCGAGGACGCGCACGTCGTATTCGTCGCCCTCGGGAGCCGTGCGGGCCGGGGCCGCCTCGAGCACGCGCACGTCCCAGTCCGGGGACATGCACGCGAAGGCGAGGCCGACGGGACCGCCGCCCGCCACGAGGATGCGCGGCCTCATGCGGGCGCCCCGTGGATCATGCGCTCGGCGAGCAGGCGCCGCGCGGGCGGAAAGAGGTCGAAGGCGGCGAGCGCGGCCCCGCGTCCCCAGGTCGGGATGCGCCGCGCGTCGGAGAACGCGGACACGAGGAAGTCGGTGAACGCCACGCCGCGCGTCGTGTCGCGCCGGCGCGCCTCGCGATAGGCATCGAGCATCTCGCGGCTCCCGGCGGCCTCGGGCGAGGCGCGCAGCAGGTCGGCGAGCGCGGCGGCGTCGCGCAGCCCGAGGTTGAGCCCCTGCCCCGCCACGGGATGCAGCGCCTGCGCGGCGTTGCCGACGATCACCGTGCGCAGGGCGACGGGCGTGTTCACCGTGCGCAGGCGAAGGGGAAACGCGTTGCGCGATTCGACCGCGGTGAAGCGGCCCGCGCGATCGCCGAACGCGTCCTGCAGCGACGCGAGGAAGACGTTCTCGTCGAGCGCGAGGAGCTCCCGCGCCCGTTCCGGAGCCGCGGTCCACACCAGCGCATAGCGATCCCGGACCGGAAGCAACGCGAGCGGTCCCTGCGGCGTGAAGCGCTCGTAGGCGCGCCCGCCGTGGGGCCGATCGGTTCGAACCGACGCGACCAGGGCCTGCTGCCCGTAGTCCTTCTCGGCGAACGCGATTCCCGGGATCATCGCCGCGCTCGATCCGCCGTCCGCGATGACGAGGAGCCGCGCGCGCACCTCGTCGCCCGAGGCGAGCGTGACGGCGGCGGCATCGGGCTCGAGCCGCACGGCGGCGCACGCCGCCCCGCGGCGCACCTCGATCCCGCTCCCGGCGAGCCGGCGCTCGAGGCGCGCCTCGAGCGCCGCGTACGGCACGGTGTAGCCCAAGGCGGGCAGCGAATGCTCGCGCGCCTCGAGGAGCGTGCGGCCGGGGCCCCCGCGCTGCGAGATGTGGATCGAGGCGATGGGCGTGGCGTCCTCGGCGGGCCAGGCGCCCGCCTCTTCGAGCCGCTCGCGGCTCGCCTGCGAGAGCGCGAGGATGCGGCGGTCGCCCGAAGGCGCGGAGCGCGCCTCGAGGATCGCGATCGCGAGGCCGCTCGGCGCGGCGAGCGCGGCCACCGCCGAACCGACCGGCCCGCCCCCGACGATGGCGACATCGAGCACGGCGCTAGCGGTCGAGGACCGCCTCCTCGACGTCCTTCACGCGCTTCGGGCAATCCTTGGTGAGGATCTCGCGGCCCTTGGAAGTGACGAGCACGTCGTCCTCGATGCGCACGCCGATGTTCCAGAACGCCTTCGGCACCTTGGGACCCGGGCGGATGTAGAGGCCCGGCTCGACCGTGAGCACCATGCCGGGCTTGAGCTTGCGCCACTTGCCCTTGCGCATGTAGTCGCCCGCGTCGTGCACGTCGAGGCCCAGCCAGTGGCCGGTGCGGTGCATGTAGAACTGCTTGTACGAGTTGTCCTCGAGCACCTCGTCGACGTTTCCCCGGCACAGGCGCAGATCGATGAGCCCCTGCACGAGGACCTTCGTCGCCGCGTCGTGGTAGTCGATGAAGTCGGCGCCGGGCTTCACCGCCCGGATCGCCGCTTCCTGTGCGGCGAGCACCAGCTCGTAGACGTCGCGCTGCGCGCCGCTGAAGCGCGCCGCGACCGGAAAGGTGCGCGTGATGTCGGACGCGTAGCTCTCGAGCTCGCAGCCTGCGTCGATCAGCAAAAGCTCGCCCTTGCGCAGCGGCGCCGAGTTCTCGCGGTAATGCAGCACGCAGGCGTTCGCGCCGCCGGCGACGATCGATCCGTAGGCCGGCGCCCGGGCGCCGTTCTTGAGGAACTCGTGCAGCAGCTCGGCCTCGACCTGGTACTCGCGCATGCCCGGCGCGGCGGCGCGCATCGCCCGCACGTGCGCGGCGCCCGAGATCTGCGCCGCGCGGCGCATGAGCGCGAGCTCGTGCTCGTCCTTGACGAGCCGCATGTCGTTCACGGCCGCGCGCACGTCGCGGATCTGCGCGGGCGCGGTGATGCCGCTGCGCACCTTCGCGCGCACGGCGTTGAGCCACGCCGCGACGCGCTGGTCCCAGCCCGGATCCGAGCCCACCGGCGTGTGCACGACCTCGCGGTTCGCGAGGAGGTCGGGCAGGCGCTCGTCGAGCTCGGCGTAGGGATACGCCTCGTCGAAGCCGAAGAGCTCGCGCGCCTGGTCCGGTCCGTGGCGGTAGCCGTCCCAGATCTCGCGCTCGAGGTTCTTCTCGCGGCAGAAGAGGATGGAGCGCGGCCGGGAGCCCAGCGCCATCACCAGCACCGCCTCGGGCTCGCGGAAGCCCGTGAGGTAGTAGAAGCCGCTGTCCCAGCGATAGTCGTAGAGCGCGTCGGCGTTGCGCGATCGCTCCGGCGCGGTGGGGACGATCACGACGCCGGTCTCGAGCTCGCGCGCGAGCCGCGCGCGGCGCGCCTTGTGGGGTTTCACGTCGACGGGATGTTCGAGTCTCATGGCGGAATCTTACCTCCTCGCGATCGCGGCCCGCTCGCGCATCAGCGCGGCGAGCTCGGCCTCGCCCTCGGATTCGAGCGCCTCGGCGACGCGCGCCGCGTCGCGCCCCGGACGGTTCTGCGACAGCTTGAACTTGCCTTCGATCCTCTCGACTTCGATCGCGAATCCGGCGACGGCGTTCACCATCTTCGCGGCGTAGTCTCCCGGCAGATCCTCCATGCGCCAGGGATTCGCGCG